>CAMBGO010000115.1 GCA_945866165.1 Chitinophaga pinensis
AATGGGGCAGAGCGTGTTTTAGAAAATAAAGATCTTGGCGCAATGATGAAAAATTTACAATTCAATCGGCACAATAGATCTCACCTCGCGAGGGCTGCGCAAGAAGGAATTGCGTTCGCCTTATATTATGGAATGGAAATTATGATTAAGATGGGATTGCAGATAAAAACAATTCGTGCTGGGAAGGCAAATATGTTTTTAAGTGAAATTTTTTCAGAAGCATTTTCAAACACATCAGGTGCAGTTGTTGAATTGTTCAATACCGATGGCGCACAAGGTGCCGCTAGGGCAGCAGGTTTGGGAGCTGGCATTTATAAAAACCCAAAGGAGTGCTTTAGTGGGTTGTCGATTTTGAAAAAGATTGAACCTCAACACCAGCTTCAGGAACAATACAAAGAGGCTTATGGTAGTTGGAAACATGGGCTAGGCTTATAGGCCGTAATTTTCAAAATCAAGATGTAATTTTTTTTCTTAATGGCTTCATTGTTATCTTTAGTAATCAGCTAAAATATTTTTTCATCAATAATTTTATTATTCATTATAAAAAGTAGAATATGTCTATAACGCTCGGAAACAAGGAATATTTCAAGGGTATTGGTAAGATTAAGTATGAAGGTCCAACATCTGACAATCCACTTTCTTATAAATGGTATAATGAAGATCAACTTATTGCAGGCAAAACAATGAAAGAGTATTTCAGATTTGCAGTAGCCTATTGGCATAGCTTCTGTAACACCGGTGCTGATCCTTTTGGTCCAGGTACCAAGATTTTTTCTTGGGATAAGGCAGATAACGCTGTAGACAGGGCAAAAGACAAGATGGATGCGGCTTTTGAGTTCATGACAAAATTGGGCGTGCCATATTATTGTTTTCATGATATTGACCTTGTTGATGAAGGGTCAAGTTTATCGGAATATGAAAGCAGCTTAGATGCTGCAGTCGATTATGCTGCTTTAAAGCAAAAAGCTTCAGGAGTGAAACTTCTTTGGGGTACAGCAAATGTGTTTAGTAATCCACGATATATGAATGGCGCAAGTACCAATCCTGATTTTAATGTGTTGGCACATGCAGGAACGCAGGTTAAAAATGCACTTGATGCAACCATTCGCTTGGGTGGAGAGAACTATGTTTTTTGGGGAGGAAGAGAAGGCTATATGACTTTGTTAAATACAAATACAAAGCGTGAAAAGGAACACCTCGCTCAATTTCTTCACGTAGCAAAAGATTATGCAAGAAAAAATGGGTTTAAGGGAACGTTCTTTATCGAACCGAAGCCTTGTGAGCCAACAAAGCATCAATATGATTTTGACTCAGAAACTGTTATTGGTTTTTTACGTCAACATGGGTTAGACAAAGATTTTAAATTAAACATTGAAGTGAACCATGCAACTCTTGCAGGTCATACTTTTCAGCATGAATTACAAATGGCTGCTGATGCTGGTATGTTGGGAAGCATTGACGCAAATCGAGGTGATGCTCAAAATGGTTGGGATACAGATCAGTTTCCTACTCAATTGAATGAAATGGTAGAATCAATGCTGATTATTACAGAGGCAGGTGGGTTTGCTGGTGGAGGTGTTAACTTTGATGCAAAGACTAGAAGAAACTCAACTGACCCCGAGGATCTTTTTCATGCACATATTGGTGGCATGGATGCATTTGCAAGAGCGATGGTGGTGGCTGATAAAATTCTTACACATTCACCTTACAAAGAGTTTAGGAAAAACAGGTATGCTTCTTTTGATGCAGGGAAAGGTAAACAGTTTGAAGAAGGTAAACTTACATTAGAAGACTTACGCGCTTTTGCACTAGCTGAAGGCGAGCCTAAACAAATCAGTGGTAAACAGGAATGGTTGGAAAATATCATTAACCAGTATATCTAGTACTTACAATGAATCAACCATGGTAAAAAGAATTTTCTTTCTTGCATGCATTTTAATTATCAGCAAATCAAATCATGCACAAGTAGCTGATCGCATTCTCATGAATGCAAATGTTTATACTGTCAATCCAAATCACCCTTGGGCTCAAGCAGTTGCTGTGCAAGGCGATAAAATTATTTTTGTTGGTACAGATTCAGAAGTAAAAAAATATGCTGATACAAAAACTGAGTTGATTGATTGTAAAGGACAGTTTCTGATGCCCGGGGTTAATAGAAGGGCATGGACACATTCATGGAATGGGCGCATCGCTGATCAACTTGAATTTGATGAAGGCAAAAAATTGGGAAGAAATAGTCAAACTCGTTGAAGGCGCAGCCAAAAACGCAAAACCAGGTGATTGGATTATTGGTAGGGGATGGCACCAGGAAAAATGGGACCATACACCATCAAAGAATCACCTTGGTTATCCTTATCATGAGGAACTTGACAAGGTTTCAAAAAACAATCCAGTCTTGCTAACGCATGCAAGTGGTCATAGTGCATATATCAATTTAAAGGCTATGCAACTTGCTGGCATAACTGATAAAACTACATCACCTGCTGGGGGTGATGTTGTAAAGGATAAAGCTGGAAAATTTGTTGGCGTGCTTGAAGAAAAGGCTCAGTCGATTGTTTTTGATGTCTATTCTGATTGGTTAAGTAAGCGCCCAATTGAAGAATTAAAATCTAAGTGGGCTGAAAGTATTCGCTTGGCTGAGAATGAATGTCTTCGAAATGGGATTACATCTTTTCAAGATGCTGGTTCATCCTTTGAACAAGTAGCATGGATGAAAGAGCTAGCCCAAAATAAAAAGCTGCAGATAAGACATTGGTTGATGGTTAGAGAAGGTATCGACAACTTGAAAAAAAATGAATCAGTGTTTCCAATCATCAATGCGGGTGATGGTAGGCTTACAGTCAATGCCATCAAAGTTTCCCTTGATGGAGCCCTAGGTTCATATGGTGCCTGGTTGTTAGATTCTTATTCTGACAGAAAAGAATTTTATGGTCAGAATACTTTTTCAATTGATGAGCTAAAAAAAATTGCCTCGTTTTCTTGGGATCACAACTTACAACTATGTGTTCATGCAATAGGCGACAGGGCCAACAGAGAACTCGTTGATATTTATTCAAATCAAATAATTCAAAAAAAGTCAAAAGATCATCGTTGGCGCATTGAACATGCTCAACATGTTAATCCAACTGAGATTCCTCGGTTTAAAGAATGGAGTATTATTGCATCAATGCAAGGAATTCATTGCACAAGCGATGCACCTTATGTAGTCAAGCGATTGGGCGAAGAACGTGCAAGGACAGGTGCATATATGTGGCGAAGCTTTATGGATGCTGGCGTGTTGGTTAACAATGGAACAGACGTTCCTGTTGAGGATATTGATCCTTTTGCAAATTTTTATGCTTCTGTAACTAGAAAGACAAATGATGGAAATGCTTTTTATCCTGCTCAAAAAATGACAAGGGAAGAAGCTGTTTATTCTTATACATTGGCCAATGCATTTGCAAGTTTCAGTGAAAAAGAAAAGGGTTCAATTGAGGTTGGCAAGTGGGCTGATCTGATTTTACTCAATAATGATCTTATTCATTGTGATGAAGACAACATAAAGTCTACAGCAGTAAGCTTGGTGATGGTTGGAGGAAAGGTGTTGGTAAAGAAATAATTATTATAGCAATCCCTCAACTGTCAACGTTTTTCTTTGTGTTGAACTTTGAAATGCAAGTTCTATTAAGCGAATTACATTGTATCCGTCTTCAGGTCTTTCATTCAATGGGGCGCCGTTTCTGATTGTATTATGTAAGTTTTGGTAAAACTGGCCATAGCCTCCCTGAAGTGAAGGGTAGATTTCTTTAATTATTTCCCCATCTCTTTCAGTGTGTATCAATCCAAAAAATGCGGGGTCTTCTTTTCCCCAATCTTTATCGGTTGGCAATATGCCCGATTTTAATAATTCTTCCTGTGGGTCTTCACCTGTTTTAATGAATGAGCCTTTAGTGCCATGTATCATGTATCGGGGTCCCATCTCTCTCACCAGCATGCTTGAATGAAGTGTTACAATTAATTTTCCATAGTCGAGTTTGATATCAAAATAATCATCAACCTTAGAGTAGTGCTTTTGTTTTCTGATATCTGCTGTAATGAAAGACGGTTTTCCAAAAAGAACCAATGCTTGATCAATCAGGTGTGGCCCCAAGTCATAGAAAACACCGCTTCCCGGAAGTTCTTCCTCACGCCATAACCCATATGTTCTCGGGTCTGGCCGATACCTATCGTAATGTGAAAAAAATTCTCTAGTTTCTCCAAGTAGTCCTTCTTCAATGATATGCTTCATGGTTAAGAAATCTGCTACATATCTCCTGTTGTGAAAAACAGCGCAAATTTTTCCTGTTTGATTTGAAATATCAACCAGTTCTTTCGCTTCTTCAACAGTATTGGTAAATGGCTTTTCAACTACCACATGCTTGCCTGCCAGCATAGCTTGTTTTGCATAAGGATGGTGGGTGATATTAGGACTGGCAATCACAACTAATTCTATTGATTTATCAGCCAGAACTGAGTCAAATTCATTTATAATAACTGCTTCTTTATGGTTTTCTTTTGCAGTATTCCCATGCCGTTGCATGATCATATTCAAAGAGAAGGCTGGATTTGATATAATAAAAGGAATGTGAAAGGTTTTGGCCGAAATGCCATAACTAATTACAGCAGTAGAAATAGGGTTCATGTGTACTTGAATATTTATTTCATATAAAATGAATTTGAAGTTAAGAATTAATATTTTATTCTGAGTGAATCATGGGTGTATTACAATCTGCATCTTTGCTATATTTGCCGAAATATTTTTGATGGAACTTAAAAGTAAAATACTAGAGGCCTGGATAGACCGGGATCTTTTAAAGCAAGATGATTTTTCCAATGCTGTTCGCTCTGTTATTGAAGAAGTAGATAAAGGACGTTTACGTGTGGCAGAAAAAATTGACAATCAATGGCAAGTGAATGAGTGGGTAAAGCAAGCCATCCTCATGTACTTTGGAATACAACAGATGCAAACATGGGAGATGCCGCCTTTTGAGTTTTATGATAAAATGTTGCTGAAAAAAAATTATAAAGAGTTGGGCGTAAGGGCAGTCCCACATGCTGTTGCTAGATACGGAGCTTATTTGGCTAAGAATGTAGTCTTGATGCCATCTTATGTTAATATTGGAGCTTATGTAGATGAGGGCACAATGGTTGATACTTGGGCAACAGTTGGAAGTTGTGCACAAATTGGGAAAGGTGTTCACTTAAGTGGTGGGGTTGGAATTGGTGGTGTTTTGGAGCCGCTACAGGCTACTCCGGTAATTGTTGAAGACGGCTGCTTTGTTGGAAGCCGTTGTATTGTTGTTGAAGGAGTGGTAGTTGAGAAAGAAGCTGTGTTGGGTGCGAATGTTGTATTAACCCAGTCAACTAAAATAATTGATGTAAGTGGGAAGGAACCAGTTGAATACAGGGGTCGTGTTCCAGCCAGGTCTGTTGTAATCCCAGGATCTTATACCAAAGAGTTTCCTGCAGGTAATTATCAGGTGGGATGTGCACTGATTATTGGTCAGCGAAAACCAAGTACTGATCTTAAGACGAGCTTAAATGATGCATTGAGGGATTTTAATGTGTCTGTATAAGGGGTCAGGATTCAGAAGTCAGACATCAGACGTCAGGATTCAGACGTCAGCATTTCGAACTTGACTGTTGGTAAAAATAAATAATAGTAGATATTGATAAACAATTTAATAATCTGATTTCTGTATTCTGACATCTGATTTCTGACGTCTTTTATTTTAAATAAAATCTATTCTAACTCCCATAAATGTCAATTACTTTAACACCACATGAATCAATAATTATTAAACAAGTTGCTGACGCTGCATCATTATTGGGTGTTCAGGCGTTTGTTGTTGGTGGTTTCGTGCGTGATAAGTTGATTGGTCGTACTTGTAAGGATATTGATATAGTTTGTCTTGGTGATGCAATTGAATTAGCAAAGGCTTATCAACAAATGTTGCCAGCAAGGCCTCATCTTTCATGGTTTAAAAATTTCGGCACCGCCCATTTGAATGTAGATGGCTACGATGTGGAATTTGTTGGCGCTAGGAAAGAAAGTTATCTATCTCATTCACGTAACCCAATTGTGGAGCCAGGTTCTTTGCAAGACGACCAGGAAAGACGTGATTTTACAATTAATGCACTTGCCTTTGAGGTCTCTGATAGTGAATTGAAAATAATTGATCCTTTTAATGGAATAAAAGACTTAGAAGATTTAATCATCCGAACACCATCTGCTCCTGAAAAGACCTTCAGTGACGATCCGCTAAGAATGATGAGGGCCATTCGCTTTGCTTCACAACTTGGATTCGACATTCATTCAGAGACATGGCTGGGTATTGTTGATGCTTCACATCGAATTAAAATTATTTCTCAGGAAAGGATTACTGATGAATTAAATAAAATTATACTTTCTCCAAAACCTTCCGTCGGATTGGATCTTATGTTCAGATCAGGGCTGATGAAACAAGTGTTTTCTAGCTTGACTGATCTTGCAGGTGCAGAATATATCGATGGTAAAGGACATAAAGATAATTTTTATCATACACTTCAAGTACTGGATAATATATCTCAGCGTTCTAATAATTTATGGTTGCGTTGGGCAGCGTTGTTACATGATATTGCGAAACCTGCAACTAAAAAATTTGAAGAAGGTATCGGTTGGACTTTTCATGGTCATGAAGTAGTAGGAGGAAGGATGGTCCCAAAGTTGTTCTCAAGCTTTAAACTTCCTATGAATGAGAATATGCGCTATGTTAGAAAGTTGGTTGAATTACATTTGCGACCGATCAGTCTTACAAAAGAAAGTATCACTGACTCAGCGATTCGTCGCTTGCTTTTTGATGCTGGGGATGACCTCGAAGACCTAATGAAACTTTGTGATGCTGATATTACTTCAAAAAACGAATCTAAAGTAAAAAGGTATCGTACAAATTTTGAAATGGTTAGAGAGCGTTTAAAGGAAGTAGAAGAAAAAGATAAAATCCGAAATTGGCAACCACCCATTAGTGGTGAGTTGATCATGGAAATATTCAATATTGGTCCATGTAAAGAAGTTGGAATTATTAAGACAGCAATTCGCGAAGCAATTTTAGACGGGATTATCGAGAATAATTATGATGCCGCATATTCGATGATGATTGAGCAAGCTGCAGCACTTGGACTGAAGGCTTAATTTTTTTTAAACCACGTTATTTGCCTCTTTGCATAGTTTCGTGTGTGTTGTTTAATTTTTTCAATTGCAGTCGACCTTGAATAGATTCCATTGAAGT
>CAMBGO010000116.1 GCA_945866165.1 Chitinophaga pinensis
TTATCAATGAAATTCATTTTCACACTCACCTGTTGCCTTTTTGTATTTACTTCCTTTTGCAAAACCACTGATACAATTCGCGTTTACTCACCTGATGGAAAAACAGAAGTACGTATTTGGATGAGTAAAAAAATATATTACACGGTTTCATATCAAGGAGAAATTATTTCAAGGGCTTCGAGCCTAGACTTAATCATTGATGATGAAAGATCACTATCAGTAAATAACTCAATAAGATCGTACACGACTAAAAAAATAAATTCACTCATCGATGTAATAGTAAGTGATAGAAGAAAAAGAATAATAGATGAATACAATGAATTGAATATTGTATTTAAAAAGCCATTTCAGCTAACATACAGAATTTATAACGACGGGATAGCATACCAAATTGCAGTAAATTTCAATGATAGCATTTACATAAAAGATGAAATTGCAGGGTTTAATTTTGAAAACAATACAAAATCATATATCCCGATTATTCACAAAAGAGAAGGAGAAGATATTTTTCATAACAGTTTTGAAGAAGAATATCCACTTATTAATTTAGACACGCTTTCTGAAAGAGAAATGGCCTACAACCCTGTATTGATAATGCCTTCGAGCGGTCCAAGAATAGCCATCACTGAATCCGACTTATTAGATTACCCAGGTATGTTTTTAAAAGGCACCAACTCAAATTCACTTACAGCAACTTTTGCTCCATTTCCATTGGAAGAAAAAATTACAGATGCAATGTATGCTGAACGCATTGTTACAAAACGAGCCGAGTATATCGCCTACATTCCTGGAAAAAGAAAATTACCATGGCGGATTATAATGATTGCAGATGAAGACAAAAAGTTACCAGAAAATGACATGGTGTATAAATTGGCAACGCCAAGTAAAATAAAAGATCTTTCGTGGATTACACCAAGCAAAGGAACAGATGAATGGATCATTGACATCAATTTATTCAACATACCCTTCAAAGCTGGTATCAATACTGAAACATATAAATATTATATCGACTTTGCAAAACGTTTTGGATTTGATAGAATCATGATGGATGCAGGATGGAGCGATAGAAATAACCTCTTCAACATTATTCCAGAAATCAACATGGATACATTGTCTGCGTACGCGAAAAGCAAAAACATAAAACTGAGCATGTGGACGTTGGCACTAACACTGGATAAACAATTAGATAGTGCACTCCTTCAATTTAAAAAGTGGGGCGTTGATTTCATTATGACCGACTTCATTGATCGTGATGATCAAAAAATGGTAAACTTTTATGAACGAATTGCTAAAGCATGTGCAGAACAGCAAATTATGATCATGTATCATGGAGCACCTGCACCAAAAGGATTTAATCGAACTTACCCCAATGCAATCGGAAGAGAAGGAGTATTAGGCTCAGAATACAGCATTTGGAGTCAGAAAGTTACTCCTCAACACAACCTTATATTACCTTTTACAAGAATGTTGGCAGGGCCACTTGATTATGAACCTGGGTTTCTAAACAATGTAAACCAAAAAAGTTTTCGCAATATAGAAGGAAATCCAATGAGCTACGGAACAAGGTGCCACCAACTTGCCATGTTTGTTGTATATGACAGTCCAATTCAAATTTTTTCTGGTAACCCCTCACAAGGATATTTTGAACCATCATTCATGGAATTACTGGGAAGCATCCCAACAGGATGGGATGAAACAATTGTACTTGATGCCAAAATCGGAGAATATATTGTTACAGCAAGAAAGAAAAACAATGACTGGTATATTGCTGGAATGAATAATTGGAATGCAAGAGAACAAATCATCAATCTCGATTTTCTTAATGGTAGTAACTACAACGCAACAATTTGCATTGATGGAATCAATGCTGAAAAATTTGCAGCCGACTATTCAATATCACAGTCTACCCTCAATAAAAATGACAAGATTTCAATAAAATCAGCACCTGGTGGGGGATTCCTATTAAAATTGAGTAAAAATTAATGCTGTAACTGATCTCAAACATAATTGAAGGCGTTGTATATCATTTATAACGAGGGTCTCGTAATATTATATTTGTTTTAATTCAACAATAAAAAAGAGGGTTTAAAATAGGTAACTAGATATAGCTGTTATAATAGACACTAAAATCTATGACCGAAAATGGAACAAAAAACCATTCTTTAACCCAGCCTTATTTACACTTGAATAAGACTATGAAGATCTTCTGGGATAAAACCCACTCGATTTTCAAAATCAAAAGAGGCGAGGATAAAACCTCGCCTCTTTTTTTAATTTCTTTCTAAATATTTTTTCTCTAGCCTAAGCTACACTTATACACGTTTAAATTTATTTTGAAATTTAATTTACAAAAGACTTACAGTTTTTACTGCATTTGTAGCATTGGGAACATTGATATCAGCCTGGTTTTTCTCAATTGAAATTTGGAAGTACTATCATGCTGTACATAAATAATAAATTAATAACCTCAAAAATAAATTTTATGAATTACCCAAAGATCTGCCTAATAGTATATTACATTTTAATGGCTAAATTTTCTTTTTCCCAGCTTTCACCAAAAGAAAAACGTTTGGTTGAAGAAGGGCAGGAAGCTAAAACTGAATTCGTTAAAAAAGATGGGCTACTGAAAAATTTGTTTGATAACTCATATGGCTATACTATACTACCTAACGTTGTTAAGGGGGCAATGGTGGTGGGTGCAGCTGCAGGGAATGGCCCCGTCTACGAAAAAAATAAACTAATCGGAATGGCATCTATGACGCAAGTAACGATTGGCTTTCAAACTGGCGGACAAGCATATAGAGAGGTGATTTTTTTTGAAAACAAAGAGGCATTGGATAGGTTTAAAAATGACAATATCGAATTTTCAGGACAAGCTTCTGCGGTTTTAGTCACAGAAGGTGCAGTAGCAAACGTAATATATGTTGATGGAATAATGATTTTCGCACAAACCAAAGGAGGCTTGATGTATGAAGCTTCAGTTGGTGGACAACAATTTAAATTTAAAAAATTATAATATCAACAATTGATTTAGTAGATCAATTTTGACAGATAGAATAACCAGTAAAAGTGTTTTAAAAAAAATACTGCAAAAACAACATGATTTATGTGAAAGTTATTTATCAATTGAATCTGTGAAGCGATTGTAAGTATGGATGCTGCAAGAGAAATGAATAAAGGGGTTTCAATAACCTGCGGATCATCACACAAAAATTGGTTTTAACAACAATCAAGGTATTTATAATTCAACTTTCTCGTTCTTGATTTTCATCTTAATCTTGAATTTGCTTATTTTTGCTTACCAATTTTTAATAATGAAAAATATAATATTGTCTGTTATTCTAATGGCTTTCTATTCAATATCATTTAGCCAAGATGCAAAGAAAACAAAACTTGTATTTGATTCGAAAAAAGAAACGTATCAAGTAGAAGCAGCATGCGGTGTTTGTATCTTCAAAATGAAAGGTGATGGATGCAAATTAGCCATCAGAATGAAAGGAAAAGATTATTTTGTTGATGGTACTGGAATCGATGATTATGGTGATGCACATGACCAAGAAGGATTTTGCAATGCTTCGAGCCCAGCAAATATTCAAGGTAAAATAATCGGAGAACGCTTTTTGGCAACCTATATGGAATTGGTTAAAAAAGAAGAAAAGAAATAACTATTTTATTTCAGACGGCTTAATGAATATACATTCAGCTCATGACCGTCCTGAAGAATTTCTTCCTTGTATTTAAATCCCAATTTCTCTAATAGCCCCATAGATCGATAATTGTGCTTTAGTGATGTTGCCAATATTTCTGTATTACTATCACTGCTGAAATAAGAATGTAAAATCAGCTTGCTTGCTTCATAAGCATACCCTTCCCTGTAATATGCTGGCAGTAAAGCAAATCCAATATCAGGATATGCCAAATAATCCTTTTTAATTATTGTTACCACACCAACCGGCGTACCATTCGCGTTATTTGTAATAATCCAAAAATTAACTGCTGGGTTGGCTTGAACTTTTTTTATATACTCAATAGCATCAAGAATACTATATATTTTGCGATCCCCAATAAATTCGAGCCAATCAGGACTTGTCATTAATGTATGAATAAAAACAGCATTTGCTTCTGCCATCGAAGTCAGTTCTATTCTATCATTTTTAAGTATTTGATACTTGTCCAATTTCATAAAGTAAGCCTTTAGAAGTCGTTTGTTATCTATAACAAGTTCAATATCTTTTTTACTTGATGTAAGTTTTTATAATGCAAAATGTTTTCAGACATTGAATTGATACTATCTAAAATTAGCTCTCTTTTCTCTTGGTCTGCCCATACAACTTCCAGTGGAATCATATTTACTTTAACGAAAAAGAAACAAAGTTCATCATCGAAGCCAACAGTGGTTTGTGTTTCTGTGCGAAAATATAGATCACTCAAACTAAGGGCTTCCGGCCTGGTATATGAAGGATGCTGGCTTAGACTAGGCAACGAACTGATTGTCCATACATATCTCCTGAAACTTGACCCCTCCCTTGAAATAAGTTCAGTTACTTTCTGACTAGCCGCCCTTAGTTTCTCTCCATCCGCAACTGGCACATGGGTATCAAAAAAATTCATTCCAATTTTTTCAGCCGGAATGAAGCCACTCGGAAAACAAAAACAAATTGATTTAAGCATGCCATTATGAAGAATGGCAATGTCTTCTTCAAGTTGTAATGCTACTTCATCTATTTTTTCTGTTTCATTAAAACCACAAAAAGCAGATAATTTTTTCACATATTCAACAGCATCTGCTTCAGTGTTACAAATTTGAGATCCCAAGGATTGTAGTTCTACTTTTTTTTGCGAAATGTATGCTTCCGAAGGAATAGAATTAAATGCTGGCCCAACATACTTTGTTATATCGGCAGATACAGTATAGGGTACTTTTACGGGGAAAATCATTTGTATTTAAGATTAGGATACCAAAATATATCATTTACAAATACAATAATCAGCTATGAATAGGTAAATAATTATTTGAAATCCTTGGACTAGATATTCCACTATACTCAATAATCAACATTTCCCTGGAGGGAAGAATGATTTTACTATTCATAAATTCATGGTAATCAAAGCTTAATTGAATAACAATGTAACGAAATTTGTTATGCGGAAGGCCCTGCTTCTCAAGCAAAGCAAACTTCTCTTTCCGATCTATTTCATTTAAATACTTAGCAGATGGCTTAATCTTATGTTGCAAATAATAATCAATTGCCAAAAGCTCCTTTAAATACTGATCCCCTGGATATTGCTGATCAATATATTGATTCGCCATATCATAAATATCCTTAAGCCCATAAGAAACCAGATCAGAATTTTCTTCGAAATATTTTCCTAAACCTAGTAAGAAATCAAACACACTATAGTCGGCTGTTACATATGTTAGTGTATTCACCAACCTTTTTTTATTCCAATAAATTTCAAGTGCATTTTCAAGCTTCACTATATATGCCAGCTCATCAACAGAAAGATAATTACTTTTTATAATTTGATAAGGAGCAACAGGATCAAATACATAACCATGCTGTTCGTGCTTATCTCTAACGGGTGTGCCTTTCAAGAATTTCAAAAATCCAAGTTGCAATTCGGGTGGAAATAATTTAAATACTTCTTCAAAACTATATTTGATATCACTCCAATAATCAAAAGGCAATCCAACAATAAGATCCAGGTGCATTTCAACATAGTCTCTCAACTCTTCAATAACGCGCTTCGTCTTCTCAAATACCTGCTTTCTTCCGACTTCAAGATTTGACTTTTGATTCACGGTTTGTATTCCAATTTCAAATCGAAACATTCCATGAGGAATTTTTTCTTTGATAAAAGAAATAATATCTGGATGAAGAATATCAGCCGTTATCTCAAATTGAAAAACATTTTCTGGACGGGCATGATCTAGAATGAATTGAAAAATATCCAACGTGAAATCTTTTTTTACGTTGAATGTTCGATCCAGAAACTTAATCACCCTTCCATGATTCATCAGGTAAAGGAGATTTTGTTTGATATGTGCAATTGGTAAATAGCGAACCTTGTTATCAAGACTGGCTAAACAAAATTCACATTTATACGGACAACCCCTTGATGTTTCAATGTAAAGAACCCTGTTGCTTAAAGTTGAAGAATCTTCATTTTGATATGGATTGGTAGATTCATACAATGCTAAATCAAAGTTTTCTGCATGCTTGTGAAATAACAAATCACTATTCTTCTTAGAAACTAAATTAGGCACCGAATCAATAAGAGGATAAGATAATAAAAAATTAGAAAAAGGTATTTCACCTTCACCGGTAATGATATAATCTATGTTTGGTGACTGAATAATATCCTGCCAATCATACGTCACCTCTGGTCCACCCAATAAAATTTTTGTAGATGAATTAAGTCTTTTGATTTTTTCAGCTACCTGCAACGTCTGGTTTATGTTCCATATATAGCAGCTAAAACAAACTACCTCAAATGCACTACAGAATTCAGCTACTTGATCAAGGTCTTCTTTAATAGTAAACTCTTTCCAGGTAAGCCGTTCATCTTTTTTATTCAATTCATACAAAAGCCGAATGGCCAAATTCATATGGATGTATTTGGCATTCAACGTAGTAAGTAAAATAGAATGCTTTTGCATAATGCAATGGTACAGATTATAACAATCTGATTGTTAGAAGATGAAAGTAATTTTATACTTTCTTACTTATTATAAAAAGTGTCTATTTACCCAATAGATATAACTCTTTTTGCCTTCCTTGAATGAACCGAAATTCCTTTCCATCATAAAATCCGTCTTCTTCCAACATGATGCGGATCGACTTCTTCCACTCCGGAATGTCTGTTGAAGCATTGAGTTCAATAGAATAGGCAGTATTGGGATACAATTTGTAATCGCCACTACCTGGAACACCTTCCTGCATATCCCACATTCCAACAGTTGGACCAGCAGCATGTCCATTGAATCCTAAAGGATGGGTATAGATGCTTGGGACAATACCCTCAGACTTCGCTTGATTCAATGACGCCAGCAAAATCTCATTCCCGCTTCTTCCTGTTTTATAATTAGAGGTAAGGATATCCTGCAAACAATTTCCATTGGCGAAGGCTTTCTTGATTGAAGCTGGTGCGTCAATTTCTCCAGGTAACAACACATAGGCATGTTGTTGAACATCAGTATTCAATCGTAAATAAGTAATTCCAAAATCAACATGCAATAAATCACCGGGTCTAACTACATCATCTTTGGGCCTGTCA
>CAMBGO010000117.1 GCA_945866165.1 Chitinophaga pinensis
AACCACAGCCAATGTGGTAAAATAAACCTTGCCGTGTTGCGTAATAAAATATTTTCCTTCAGGCTCTTGTTTGCTTATCCTAAAAAAACGATTCATGAATTTATACACCTTTGTTTCACCTGGATCAAATTCAGCCTCATCTTTTTTGAAAAACAAATGGTACCCGGTGTAAAGTAGAAAAAAACCAAACAGGTAAAGCACCCAGTGAAACCTGTTTATCAACTCTATTCCAAGTGCAATAAATATTATTCTAAAAACGATGGCCAATAAAATTCCAACTAACAACGCCCTTCCTGCATCTTCCGATTTAATTTTGAAATAACTAAAGATTAGAATAAAGACAAATATATTATCAATGCTAAGAGACCATTCCATGAGATAGGCTGCAAAAAACTTCGTAGAAACGATTTGAGATTTTTCTACCCAAAGAAATGCACAAAAAGACATTGCCAATGCAACCCAAAAAAGTGTTTGCACCAAGGCCCTTTTTATAGTGATTGATTGGTTTTTCTTACTCAACAACCCAAGATCAATAACCAAGGCCGCTAATAGCAATAATCCGAAAGTCAGATACGTTATCTGATCTACATCCATAAAAAATAATTTAACTACATTGAAGCATCAAAGATAATCATTCCGGAGCGGTAAAAATTTAGGAAAACCTGGCGAATTTTCGTTTACGCAAAAAGGGAAATGTCAATCCAATAAGCAAAGGGAAAATAAATGGCGAAAGGACTGAAATAAACTGCCAAGTACTGCGATCATTTTCAAGCTTTTCTTTGTCTAACAAACGCAATTGAAAAGTCTTTGCCCTAGCTTCCATAATCTTATCGCCACCAGTGAGGGAAAAAAGACAATTGCCAATAAAATCCCTGTTTGCAAATTGTTCCCTTGTATATGAATTCATTCCCATAGGGAGTGGACCTTCTTTTTCACTAACCGCATTTAATAAAATATCAGCATCAGAAAAAACAATTAACTGGTTTGGTGTCAAAGAAGCAGGGATATATTCCATGCCCACCGCCTTCAAATTATCCAATTGGGCATTTGTCAATCGGTTATTAAATACAGATTTAAACGTACCCGTACTCAAGGTGACAACAGGAATATTTTTAATGGTAAAATTGCGGAGGTCCTCTTCATTCTTAATACTCCTCCACTCCACCATGGCCGGCGATGGAAGCGACCTTGAATAATCTGATGTTGACAATAAATTCTCATGATGAACACCATCAACAGCAATGGTATCTATTGATTGTGGAAATGAAGAGAGCACATAATCGAGGTTTTGGGAAATAGGATGCCCAGATGTATTTCGTAACAATGGAGAATATGGCCATGGCAACAATTCAATTTGTGGCTTATCTCCCAAGTTTCCAATTACAGAAGGCACTTTATCAGATTCCAAGTCCTGAACCAAATCTCGGTTAATTCGAACACCATAAGTAAATAATTGATCATCAAGGTTCAATCCCCTATCAAATGCCACAAATGAACCACTGCTGCGTTGCAGGCTATCCATACTTGCATAGATATTATCAATTGCCCAAATAACCTTGCCACCCCGCATGATATATTGATCAATCTTTAGCTTTTGTTCTGTATTAAATGCAATACTGGGTTTAACAATAATCAGTGCTTTGAAAACGGAAGGAATATATGCAATACTATCGATGGGCAAAACCTGAAATCCATAGTTGGGTCTAATAACTCCTTCGATTAAATCATACACGCTCATATCGAGTGGTTCACCATTACCTGTGAGGTAGCCAATCACCGGGAACGTATCTTGTTGAATTTTTACGATTGCTTTTGCAATTTTAAATTCCAATAGTGCCTCTGCATTATTCAGCGATTGGATGCCATTTGTATTGCTTTGTCCAACAAGAAAATCAATTCCCAATTGTCTATCGCCACTTGATAGAATTGCCCCAGGAAACAGTAACGTCTCTTCCAGCTGCTCTCCTTGTTTAACTTGTGCTTTTACATTCGTGGGATTGATGCCCATGGCTTGAAGCGAATCAAAGAGATAGGCTTTGGTAGAATCATCCAAGCCTTCACCAGGACGCAAGAATTCAATCTGAAACTTTCCCCCACTTAACGACTTAAATGTATTGGCCATGTCATCTGCAGCACCTGCCAAGCGTTTAAAGCCCGCTGGCATATCCCCTTTTAAAAAAACTGTAAGTGTCAGTGGCTTTTCTATCTTGGCTAACAACTCTTTTGTTGGAGTTGAAATTGTAAACCTTTTCTCACTTGTAAGGTCAATTCCTGAATGAAAAAAATGAGAAGCAATGTTAACAAAGAACAGCAATGTCAACGGAACTAAAATAACTTTTACAATTCCACCCTTCTTTTTCAATGTGATTTTATTTTTTGGGTGGTCAAGAAAAGAAATAGACAAACAATACTTAAAAAATATATCAAGTCTCTTGAATCAATAAAGCCTTTGCTCATGCCTTCGTAATGCGCACGGATTCCGATTAAAGTAATGTAATAACCAAGTCCGGATTTTAAACCAGCAAGAGATGCAATGGAAGTGAAAAAAGCATAAAAAATATAACACACTATGGCACTTAATAAAAAAGAGACAACAGCATTGGATTGAAAGCTGCTGGTATAGATTCCAATAGAAGTAAATGTTGCACAAAGAAAAATCAAGCCAATATAAGAGCCGATGATACCACCCGAATCGATACCACCAGTTGATAGTTCATAAATAGGGAAAATATATAATGTTGTTGATAGCACAGCAATGATAGCAACAATCAATGCAGAGAAATATTTCGCCACTACCAATTCGCTTTTTTTAATTGGCGACACACTAAGCAATTCAAAGGTTCCATTTCGATACTCATCACTAAAGCTTTTCATTGTAATCGCCGGTATCAAAAAAAGCATTATATAGGGAGCGAATTCAAAAAAAGAATCCATGCTCGCATAGCCAGCATCAAGGATATTAGAGTCGGGCATGACAAAAAGAAAAAATCCTGAAACGAGCAAGAAAATCCCAATAGTAAAATAGCCAATCAACCCACTAAAGTAAAGCCCCAATTCTTTTTGTATGACTGTTTTCATTTATGTGTGCAAGATCACAAGATCCTGCGAAAAAAACAGAAAAATCTCGTCCTAAATTCCTTTTAATGCCAAAACAACGTTAATAATTTTAATGCCAATAGAATTATGAAATCACGCATATTGATTTTACTGGTTTTAAGCAAGTTAATAACATCAACAACAATCGCACAAAAACGCTGGGACGGTGAAGCAGCAGATGGCGAGTGGAACTCAGGCAGAAATTGGTATCCGGATGGAATTCCTGCTCATACCGACTTGATTCTGTTGAATAATGATTTTATAAACACAAGCTATAACGTTAGGATTTCTGCTTCTTCAATTTCAGTAATCTGTTCAAGCATAACAATCATGCCTTCAGCACAAGGGAAAATCGTTCTTGAAATTGCAGAGACCAATACAGTATCACCTGCCTTGATCACAAATGATATTATAATTGAAAAAGGTGGTGAATTGATCAACTGTTCGGGAGCTTTATCAGGCAATACTTTTCAGCTCAATGGGAATATCATCATACGAAATGAGGGTCGATATGTTCATCAAACAATCAGAGGGAACGCTTATCTCATTTCAAAGTTGATTCATCAAAAAGGAACAGAAAAGGGAATCATTGCATTCAACGTTCCTGGCAATAGTGGGTATTTGCTTTCCCTTTCAGGTAGAACATTTGGAACATTACATTTAGGCAACCATGTTTCAACACAAAGCAAATCCTACAATGGAAGTGGCATAAATAACCTTGTGATTTTAGGCGACTTAATAATTGATCAAAATGTAAATTTTAAATCAACCCTCACAGGAAATATGCATATCAAAGGAAACATCACAAACCATGGGAGTTTTGTTATGGCACCATCCACAGCTGATACAAGTAAAAGAAAGTTATTGATTGATGGCGACAGCATGATTTTTATTAATAACGGCGCATTTGAACAAAATATTAATTTCAATGGAATAACCGTTTCATCAGGAACAACATTAAAATTAAGAACCCCTCTCACCCTTACCAATCAAAGTGCTACCCTGCTGATTTCAAAAAATGCATTTTTTGAACCTGGCGATTATTATTTTCAAGGAGGAAAATTTTATAGTGATAGCATGTCAACTATTTTAGTAACATCAACAGATGGCATTTCAAATCAGCCTAATAAAGGAAACATTCAAAGTAATCAAATTAGTATCAATTCAAAATCATCGGTAATTTTTTGCGGGGTGGGTAATCAGCAGAGTGGCGAACTATTTCCTGATACATTGGGAGCTTTGACCATTGACAAAACAGTTGGTGACTTAGTACTTAGTAGGAATTTACATATTACAGATAGCCTTATTTTAACAAAAGGAAATATAATTAGTTCCGATAGCAGCAAGATTGGTTTTTCAGGTCATCGTATTTTGCCAAATGAATTAATAAATAAAAAATCTGCACCCGCTTATCAAGGATTTATTGAAGGCCCCTTTATCTATTATTCCGATTCATCAACTGAAGTTGGTTTTCCAATAGGTAAAGAAGGCATCTATGCACCCATATCAATTGTCAAAGACAAAGCATTACCAATTGCGTATGATATTGAATACTTCAATAAAAAATCAATCATGTATGATAGCACGAAGACATACCCTCTTTACAAAATTGATAGCAGTCAGTATTGGAAAGTTGAGATCATAAATCAAGGATTTTCAACAGAAACAACCTCATCGATATGCCTGAATACAAATTTGAATAAAATGGGAAGTAGATACAATGAGCAATGTCTTGCATATTTTGAATATAAATCCAATAAATGGAATAATATATTTTTACCTCCTCAAAATGAAAATAGTGATATTCAAATATCAGCGAAATTTTTAATAGATAAAGGACTTATCACTTTCGGTCAAATACTATTTGATGTTCTTCCGATTAGCGCCTTAAGTGCAAATGCTCGTTTTGTCAACAGTAAAGTTGAGGTTAGTTGGCAGGACGAAAAAAATACAGAAACCATTCAATACCGAATTGAAACAAGCGATGATTCAAGAATTTTCGTACCGATAGGGATGATAAGCAACCAACGTAAAAGTGAAAATCAACCATATAAATTTCAATTCATTCCTAAAGAACACGCTACTCTATATATTAGAATTTGTGCAATTGACTCATTTTATAAACAATCCTATTCAAATATTATTCACCTTAAAAACCATTTTCAAGTGAAGCCGCTATTTCCAAATCCTGCCACCAATGAAATTTATCTAGTGCTCGATAAGGATGATGAAAAAATTGACTATTGGATAATAGATGCTACTGGCAAAGGAATCAAGCCAATTGTAGATAGAAGAGGAAATATATTTATTTTTAGAATAGAATCGCTCTTCCCTGGATCATACATCTTGCAATGTGAAAGCAAGGGACTTCACAAAAGTTACCCATTCATAAAAAAATAATTCACTTATACAGAAAAACTTTCGCCGCAGGCACAAGTTCTGTTTGCATTGGGATTCATAAAATGGAATCCTTTGCCATCTAACCCATCAGAATATTCGAGTGTTGTGCTAAAAAGATATAAAATACTTTTACGATCGGTTACAAGTTTCATTCCCTTGTCTTCAAATACCTGATCACCAACCTTTGTTTCATTATCAAAATCCATTTTATAAGTGAGCCCTGAGCATCCACCGGTCACCACACTTACCCTCACAAAAAAATCGTTGCCCTTACCTTCAGTATCAAGTAATTCAATAACCTTTTGTTTGGCCTTGTCACTTATATAGATTCCCTGCATGATTGTTGCTGTTTCCATCCTCGTTTATTTACAACACAAAATTAAGCATTCCTTTCAACCCAATACAGATTGTAAAATGAATTGTACATTTATTGGGAAATCAAGCCCGTCCGACTGGAGTCATCCGGGCTGAACTTCAAGATCATAAAACAAGCTATTGAAAATGCATAAGATAGAACACATCGGCATTGCTGTAAAATCACTGGATATTTCGATACCCTTATTTGAAAAACTCCTAGGGAGCACTTGTTATAAGCAAGAAACTGTTGAAACTGAAAAAGTCAATACGGCCTTTTTTCGTACTGGTGAAAGCAAAATTGAATTGCTTGAAGACTCCAATCAACATGGTATTATCAATAGATTCATTGAAAAAAAAGGAGAAGGTGTTCACCACATTGCATTTGCAGTAAAAAACATCGTTGAAGAAGTTGATAGGTTGAAATCAGCAGGATTTGAATTTATTCAGGAGGAGCCCAAGCGTGGCGCCGACAATAAGCTAGTGTGCTTTTTACACCCGAAGGGAACCAATGGGGTATTGATTGAGCTATGCCAAGAAATAGAATGATTAATATTATGCTGAGATATTCAACCGTTCTACGGCAGACTGTGCCGCAATTTGACTGGCATCTTTTTTATTGAAAGCCCTGCCTTCGGCAATTACTTCTCCATCTACGATGGCCCCAACGGTAAACAACCTCCTTCCATTTTCTAGTTTTTCATCCAAGGTTTCAAACTCGAGTAGCTTACCCGTTTTGTTAGCCCAACTATACAACTTATTCTTTTGGTTGATCTCCAATAACTCAAGGTCTTCTGCAAATAGATAAGGAATAATGACTTTTTTTAATACCCAGTCTTTGGTCCTAGCATACCCCTTGTCGATATAAATCGCTCCCACCAAGGCTTCCAAAGCATTGCCAAAAATCTGACTCGACTTTAATGAACCATCACTTTTATTGTATGAGGTAATTTTTTTCATTCCCATTTTCAAAGCAATATCATTTAGGGTTTGCCTATTAACCATCTTACTTCTCATCTCGGTAAGAAAGCCTTCGCCTTTGTAAGGGTATTTTCTGAATAAGTAATCAGCAATTACACCACCTAGTATAGCATCGCCAAGGTATTCAAGCCTTTCATTGTTGTCGGTGGCTTTTTCCTTAACAGAACGATGTGATAGTGCTGAGACATATAATGAAATCTTGCCCGGCATGAAACCAAGGATACCATTTAATTGCCTTAACAACACACGCTTGCTGCTACTGCTGAAAATATATTGCAAACGATAAAACAAGCTAAATGAAAATTATATTTTGTTGATTGTAGGGCCTAGTTCACCATAAACTAGAACTGCTTTTAAAGATACTTCTTTAAGATGAGAGATGCGTTATGCCCGCCAAAACCGAAAGTA
This sequence comes from Chitinophaga pinensis, assembly GCA_945866165.1. GTDB lineage: Bacteria > Bacteroidota > Bacteroidia > Chitinophagales > Chitinophagaceae > Pollutibacter. The sequence continues at coordinate 7,240 of CAMBGO010000117.1, forward strand.
TTGCTA
>CAMBGO010000118.1 GCA_945866165.1 Chitinophaga pinensis
ATCGTGCATTGACTTATCGCGATAGCCATATTACACCTGTGGATAGCTGGGATGACTTCAAAAAAGTATTGAATGAAAAAGGTGGATTTATTTCTGCGCATTGGGATGGTACTCCAGAAACAGAAAATAAAATCAAAGAGGAAGCAAAAGCAACTATTCGTTGCATTCCATTGAATAACAAACCAGAACCAGGTGTATGTGTGCATTCCGGAAAGCCAAGCACACAGCGGGTATTATTTGCGATGGCGTATTAGAGGACAGAAGTCAGACATCAGACGTCAGAAGACAGAATTCAGAAGCCAGTAGACAGAAGTCAGATGTAAGGACTCAGTGTCTATGGAAATTAAATCTTTTTTTAATTACGTGAACATGGAATCTGCGCTCATAAAATATTAAAAATCTTATTTCATTATAAAAATCTATTGCCTAGTTTCTGATATCTGACATCTGTCGTCTGTCGTCTGATGTCTGACATCTGTCGTCTGATTCCCATATCTTTTTTGCCATTTCCCCCATTCGGCCTAATTTTGCAACTCAATCATTAAAATTTTCATCATGGCATACGACATTCTTGTATTGGGTAGCGGTCCTGGGGGATATCCTGCAGCAATCAGGGCATCACAACTTGGCTTTAAAGTCGCAATCATCGAAAAGGAAAGCCTTGGTGGTGTTTGCCTTAACTGGGGTTGTATTCCCACAAAAGCATTGTTGAAAAGTGCACAAGTATATGAATACATGAAGCACAGTGATGATTATGGAATTAAGAGCACTGGCGTTGAGCATGACTTCACTGCAGTGGTTAAAAGGAGTCGTGGTGTTGCAGACAAAATGAGTAAAGGAGTTCAGTTCTTAATGAAAAAGAACAAGATTGACGTTGTGATGGGGTATGGGAAAATTGCCGGAAAAGGAAAAATAGAAGTCACTTCAGAAGATGGAAAGAAGCAAATGGTGGAAGGTAAATACATCATCATCGCAACTGGTGCTAGAAGCCGTCAGCTTCCTACTATGCCTCTTGATGGAAAGAAAATCATAGGGTACAGGGATGCAATGGTTTTGCAAACACAACCAGAATCACTTATTGTTGTTGGAAGTGGGGCAATCGGTATTGAGTTTGCTGATTTCTATAATTCAATGGGAACAAAGGTGACCATAGTTGAATTCATGCCTAAGATTGTACCAGTGGAAGATGATGATATTAGCAAAGAGCTTGAAAAGCAACTTAAAAAGAAGGGAATCAATATCCTTACTTCGAGTGAAGTTGTCAAAGTTGATACATCTGGAAAAGGTGTAAAAGCAACTGTAAAGAATGCTTCAGGGGAATCTGTATTGGAAGGCGATATTTTACTAAGTGCAGTTGGTATTGCATCTAACATTGAAAATATTGGACTTGAAGAGACCGGAATAAAAATGGAAAAAGGCCGTATTGTAGTTGACAAATCACAGCAAACTTCTGTAGCCGGAATTTATGCAATAGGTGACTGTTCTCCTGGCCAATCCTTGGCCCACGTTGCAGGAAAAGAGGGAATTACAGCCGCTGAAAGTATTGCCTATCTTGAAAAGAAAATCAATCATAAACCAGAAGCAATCGATTATAACAATATTCCTGGCTGTACCTATTGCTCACCAGAAATCGCCTCTGTTGGATACACTGAAAAAGCTGCAAAAGATGCTGGATATGAAATCAAGGTTGGAAAGTTTCCATTTATGGCAAGTGGTAAAGCCAGTGCTGCCGGCAACACAGATGGATTTGTGAAAGTGATTTTTGATGCTAAATATGGAGAATTTTTAGGGGCACATATGATTGGAGCAGGTGTCACTGAATTAATTGCAGAAGTTGTTGTGGCTCGAAAGCTAGAAACCACTAACCATGAAATATTAAACGCGATCCATCCTCACCCAACTATGAGTGAAGCATTAAAAGAAGCGGTTGCGGCTGCCTACGGAGAAGCAATTGATATTTAGTTTGATTGATAACAGGCTGAAGTACAATGCTTTGGCTGATTTAACTGGGGAGAGAAATTCAAATATGATTCCTTCCCTTATAAAGGGTCAAAAGATTTGGTAATTTCCAGTATTATCACGACATTTGCACTCCCTAAAAAAATTAGTTTATGGCACGAGTATGTCAGGTTACAGGAAAGAGGCCGATTACAGGACACAAGGTATCTCACTCAAATATTAAGACAAAACGTCGTTTTTTGCCTAACCTGCAAACAAAGCGTTTTTTCTTGGCTGAAGAAGATAAGTGGGTAACGATAAAGTTGTCATCTGAAGCAATTCGTACAATCAATAAAAATGGTTTGTACAGTGTTGTTAAAGAACTTAGGAAATCAGGCGTAAGCATTTAATAATTGAACATAAAGAAATAAAATGGCTAAGAAAGGTAATAGGGTTCAAGTGATACTGGAGTGCACAGAGCATAAAACAGCTGGTTTGGCAGGTACAAGCCGTTATATCACTACCAAAAACAAGAAAAATACACCTGAGCGTATAGAGTTGAAGAAATACAACCCTATCATGAAAAAGTATACATTACACAAGGAAATTAAATAATCATGGCAAAATCAGCTTCCAAAAACGCGAAAGTAAAAGACCTTAAGGCTTCTGCCGAAGCAAAAAACTGGACAAAAGTGATCAAGGCATTAAGAAGCCCCAAGACTGGCGCTTACACTTTCAAGGAGTCAATTATTCACAAAGACAAGGTCAAGGATTTCTTGGCCCAGTAAAATATTCAGAAAAAATGACGAAAGCTGTTCCGTACTATTGTGGGACAGCTTTTGTTTTATACCCATGCCAGACCCAATAAAAATCATAAGAGCAGGCCTCGATGACGCCTTGGATATCCTAGAACTTTCTAGGAAAACCTTCATAGAAACCTATTATGAAGTGTCTGACAAAAAGCAAGTGCTGAAGTTTATTGATACCTACCTTACTATTCAAAAAATCAAAGAGGATCTACAAAACCCTTCTATTTTATTTTATATTGCGAGAAAGGGAATACAAGGAGTGGGCATTTTAAAAATTGTAGAGAATGTAACTGCTAAAGGCATTGATGATAAAAAATGCCTCATGTTGGATAAACTTTACGTTCTTAAAGATTACCATGGTAATAAAATAGGAACTGATCTAATTGATATTGCAAAGCAGCATGCATTTGATAATCATTTTCAAGTCATTTGGTTGCAAGTCTGGCAGAAGAATACAAGTGCTATCAAGTTCTATCAGCATGGTGGATTTGTAGTATATGATACCTGTCTCTTTGAATATTATGAAGAACCGGAAAATGATTTCTTGTTAAAGTTTGATTTATACAATTAAAGTATATGGGAATTTTTGACCGCCTTTTTGGATCGAAAGAAAAAGAACAGCTTGACAAGGGTCTTGAAAAAACCAAACAAGGTTTCTTTTCAAAGCTAACCTTGGCAATTGCAGGAAAGTCTTCGATCGACAATGAAGTGCTGGATCAACTCGAAGAAGCCCTTATCTCTGCAGATGTTGGAGTGGATACAACCCTTCACATCATTGAAAAAATACAACTACGTGTTTCAAAGGAAAAATACTTGGGTGTTTCTGCACTAAACGAATTGCTACAAGAGGAAATGCAAGCAGTATTGGTTGGTGATGGCCAAGATGCATTGCAACGCTTTGATATTCCTGAAGGTAAAAAACCTTTTGTCATCCTCGTTGTTGGCGTTAATGGTGTTGGGAAAACCACTACCATTGGTAAATTGGCAACGAACTTTAAAGCTGTAGGAAAAAAAGTTATGCTAGGTGCTGCCGATACTTTTAGGGCCGCAGCAGTTGATCAACTCACCATATGGAGTGAAAGGGCCGATGTAGCAATTGTAAAGAAAGAGATGGGAAGTGACCCTGCATCAGTTGCATTTGATACGGTTAACAGCGCATTGGCAAAAGATATGGATATTGTCATTATTGACACTGCCGGAAGGTTGCACAACAAGGCACACTTGATGGAGGAACTAACCAAAATTAAACGTGTTATACAAAAAGTAATCCCTGATGCACCTCATGAAACATTGCTGGTGCTTGATGGAACAACTGGTCAAAATGCAATTGAACAAGCGAAGCATTTTTCAGCAGCTACAGATGTTTCAGGACTAGTGATTACAAAGCTTGATGGAACGGCCAAAGGCGGAATAGTTTTGGCAATTGCGAATCAATTCAAAATTCCTGTGAAGTTTATTGGAATTGGTGAAAAGGCAGAAGATATGATCGTATTTGATAAAAAAGAATTTGTTAGTAGGTTGTTTAAGCTATAGCCAACATATGATAAAAATTAAGATAGTAGTAAAAACTACCTAATACTATTTGAATTATTTCTAAAATAAAAAATGAAAACGCGCACAATAAAAAAAGATAAAATCAACATCATCACCCTAGGGTGTAGTAAAAACATGGTTGATAGTGAAGTGCTGAGTGGACAGCTTGAGGCAAATGCATTTGATGTGGTCCATGAAAATAAAAAGCTAGATCACAATATTGTTGTCATAAATACATGTGGTTTTATTGACAAGGCCAAAGAGGAAAGTGTTAATACCATTCTTGATCAAGTTGAATTAAAAAGGAAGGGGAAATTGGATAAGGTTTTTGTTACTGGCTGCTTAAGCGAGCGGTATAAACAAAACCTTGAAGCAGAAATTCCTGAAGTAGATGCCTATTTCGGCACCATGGAATTGCCAGGGCTCTTGGCTGTGTTGAATGCTGATTATAAAACAGAATTACTAGGGGAAAGGTTGTTAAGTACACCCTCTCATTATGCTTACATGAAAATAAGTGAGGGATGTAACAGAACTTGTTCATTTTGTGCAATACCCTTGATGCGTGGCTCCCATGTTAGTAAGCCAATTGAGGCACTTGTTGATGAGGCAAGGCGATTGGTTAAACGCGGTGTAAAAGAGATAATGCTTATTGCACAAGAGTTAACTTATTATGGACTTGATATTTACAAAAAGAGAATGCTTCCTGAGCTATTGGATCAACTTGCTGAAGTTGAAGGCCTGAAGTGGATACGTCTACATTATGCGTATCCTTCCAAATTCCCAATGGAAATAATCGATGCTATCAAGCGCCATCCAACTATTTGTAACTATTTAGACATGCCTTTACAGCATGCTAGTGATAGAATGTTGCAAGCCATGAAAAGGCAAATCACAAAGCAAGAAATGAAGGATCTTATAAAAGAGATCAGGCTTCAAATTCCAGGAATTTGTTTGCGTACAACGTTGATTGCCGGATTTCCAGGTGAAACACGCGAAGACGTTGATGAGCTCAAGGATTTCCTAGCTGAAATGCAATTCGATCGCGTAGGAATCTTTACCTACTCTCACGAAGAAGATACCAGTGCTTTTAAACTAGACGATACCCTTACTCCCGAGGAAAAGGAATCCAGGGCTCAGGAAATTATGGAATTTCAACAGGAAATCAGCTTTGAAAAGAACCAATTGCATATTGGAAATGTTTATGATGTGATTGTTGACAGAAAAGAAGCAGGGAGGTATATTGGAAGAACTGAGTTTGATAGTGTTGAGGTGGATAATGAGGTTATTATACATTCTAAAACACCATTGAGGCCCGGAGACTTTATTAAAGTCCTAATAAAAAAGGCTTATGATTATGATCTTGAAGGTGAGGTAGCAAATATTTCAAATTAATGAAAGTATAAATTCAGCTTTATATTGGAGACTAATTCAAAACATATTGAGTATAAACTAAACGGTAAATTTTCTAAATTAATAGTAGATTATCTTTCTGGAAATCCATTACTTGAGGAATTTTATGCTCACAAGCCGAATCTTAATGGTATTCAACAGGTTATTGAAGACAGAAAGAAGTTCAACACGGATAGAACAAAAATAAGAGATGTTTTTTCTAATTCTTATGCTGGTTCAACTCCTTCAGCTATTCAGCTTAAAAACATTGAATCACTTTATAATGAAAATACGTTTACGATCTGTACTGCTCATCAACCAAATATCTTCACGGGCTACCTTTATTTTATATACAAGACTGCTCATGCCATCGTTATTGCTAAGTATTTGAATGAGCATTTGCCTGGTAATTATTTTGTACCTGTTTTTTATATAGGAAGCGAGGATAATGATTTAGATGAATTGTCAAAATTTAAACTAAATGGCAATTCATACAAATGGGATACCGATCAAAAAGGAGCAGTTGGCCGAATGCTTGTCGATAATGGTATAAAAAAATTAATTGATCAGATTGAAAATGAGTTAGCACACCTTCCTTTTTCAGCTGATCTAATTCAGAAAATAAAAAAAGCATATTTACCGGGTATTGATATAGCACAAGCAACATTCATATTGCTAAATGAATTGTTTCGTGAAGAGGGATTGCTGGTATTACAACCTGATCATGAAGGTTTAAAGGCTGAAATGAAAAGAGTTTTCAGGGATGATCTCATTGACGGTCTACCTGAATCACTGGTGTCAGTTACCAATGAAAAGCTAGCTGAAAAATATCACCTTCAAGTTAGTCCTCGTAAAGTGAACCTTTTTTACATGCGAGATGGAATTCGAAACCGAATTGATAGAAAAGGTGATTATTTTTTGGTTGATGGTACCGATATCAAATTTACTTCGAAAGAAATTCTTCACGAACTTGATAATTTTCCAGAACGGTTCAGTCCAAATGTTATTTTACGCGGGTTATACCAAGAAACCATCCTTCCAAATATTATATTTATTGGTGGTGGATCTGAAATAGCCTATTGGATGCAGCTTAAAAATTTGTTTCAACATTATGCTGTTCCTTTTCCTGTGCTTATTCTTCGAAACAGTTTTATGATTATGAATGAAAAGCAGGAGCATAAATTAAAGGAGTTGGATTTATCTCTTGCTGACCTCTTTAAAGATGAAACTGTTTTGTCTAATGAGATGATAATAAAATGGTCTGGAAATAATTTTTCACTATCCAATGAGTTGACCGAAGCTAAGTCTCTTTTTAACCTGCTAAAAATAAAGTCTAGTGAAATAGATAGAAGCCTTATTCAACATGTTCATTCATTAGAAGTGGATATGTTGAAAAAAATTGATACTCTCGAAAAGAAGATGTTGCGCGCAGAAAGAAAAAAGCAAACTGTTCAGCTACAAAGAATTTGGAAATTGAAGGGTGAGCTTTTCCCCAATGGTAATTTACAAGAGCGTGTTGAGAATTTTATGCCAT
>CAMBGO010000119.1 GCA_945866165.1 Chitinophaga pinensis
GGCAGGAAATTCTTCCCAGCTGCACATGGAAAGAGTGCATATATGGTTGTTGACTTGGGAATTGCGCTTGGCAAAACTGGTAAAATCATGCTTTCCGATCAGCATAGCGGCTGATTTTGCAAGCAAGATTGGGTCCATTTTATATGGCATATACCATGACCTGTCGGCTGAAAAAGGGTCTTTGACATTATGTATATTATAACCATACCTTCTTCCAATGGCATCAAATCTGCAATGTGCATTTTCAGGAACTGCCCACAAACCAGTTAAAACAATATCATTCGATAGCATGGCATTAAGATTGTAAAGCATATCTAAATGAAGAATCTCATCATAATCAAAGTGAAAACAATTCATCAAAGCATGCACGCCTGCATCAGTTCTGGAAGACCCAGTCAATTCAACTGGCCTACGCAAAAAGATACCCAATACTTTCTCAATTTCCCCTTGGATGGTTGGTGCATTTTCCTGCACCTGGAAGCCAGCATAGTTCGTTCCCCTGTATTTTACAGTAAGAAAATACCTTTTCATTGTTTTGTTCATTTTTATAATATCAGCGCCGTATCACTGGATTCAGTGGCAGATTTAATCACTTTGTCACCACCAACAAAACTAATGAAAGAAAATCACGCGTACATTTACCGTCCATCAACATTTCAGATATAGTTTTTTTGCTCCTCCCTAAATTTGTCAAATAAATACCATTCTAATGAAACAGATCTCCTTTATTCTATTATCAATTAGTATCATGTCATCTATTTTTTCTCAGGAAAAAACAATGAATGATACAACTTGGAAGAAACAACCGCGATTAACCCCAACAAGAATTAATGATTTAGTACACACCAAGCTTGATGTTAAGCCTGATTTCAGTAATTCAAGCCTTAATGGCAAGGCATGGATAACCTTAGTACCTCATTTTAATTCAACCGATCTTTTGACCTTGGATGCAAAGGGAATGGAAATCAATACTATTGCATTGGTTCAACAGAATAATTCCCTAAAAACCCTTTCATATACATACGACAGAAAACAACTTTTCATAAAGCTTCCGAAATCATACAACAGGGGCGAAAAGTACACTATCTATATTCAGTACATTTCCAGGCCTGATGAATATGAAAAAGAAATCGGCGGCGATCCCATGCTTGGTGTAAAAGGAATGTTTTTCATCAACCCAAAAGGAGAGAACAAAAAGAAGCCAACACAAATCTGGACACAGGGCGAAACTGAATCAAATTCAGTGTGGTTTCCCACTATCGATCAGACACAGCAAAAAACCACTCAGGAAACTTATATAACAATTCCAGCAAAATATGTTTCATTGAGCAATGGAAAATTAGTCAGCCAAAAATCAAATGCCGACAGCACCAGAACTGACTATTGGAAAATGGAACTACCCCACTCACCTTATCTTTTCTTTATTGGTGTGGGTGATTATGCCGTTGTAAAAGAATCGTGGAAAGGAAAAGAGGTTAGCTACTATGTTGAAAAAGAATATGAATCAGTAGCCAAAAAAATATTTGGCAACACCCCTGAAATGATGACTTTCTTTTCAAAAATTACTGGCGTTGAATACCCATGGGTTAAATACAGTCAAATAACTGGACGTGATTATGTTTCAGGAGCGATGGAAAACACAACAGCGACCCTTCATCAGGAGTCCGCACAGCAAGATGCCCGCGAACTAACAGATGCCAATCGGTGGGAAGGAACTATTGCACACGAATTATTTCACCAATGGTTTGGTGACTATGTAACGGCTGAAAGCTGGAGTAATCTCACCTTGAACGAATCGTTTGCAGATTATAGTCAAACGCTTTGGGAGGAATATAAATATGGAAAAGATGCCGGCGATTTTGAAAATTTCAATGGAATGAGAGCTTATCTGTTGGGCGACAACTCAAAAAAAGACCTCGTAAGGTTTTATTATGCCGACAGAGAGGACATGTTTGATGCTGTGAGTTATGCAAAAGGTGGTAGAATTCTTCACATGCTTCGTAATGTTGTAGGCGACAGTGCATTCTTTAAAGGATTGAACCTCTATCTCACAACAAATAAATTTAAACCAGCTGAAGCACACCATCTGCGTTTGGCCTTGGAAGAAGTAAGCGGAATGGACCTCAGTTGGTTTTTCAATCAATGGTACTTTGGAAATGGTCATCCAAAGCTTGATATACAATACAAATACAACGACACCATAAAAGAAGCAATGGTTATTGTAAAGCAAACTCAGAATAACGGAAAGCTATTTAGGCTGCCGACAACTATTGACGTTTATGAAGGAACTAATAAAAAGAGAAATTCAGTAATCATTGAAAATCTTGTTGACACTTTCCGTTTTACTTATACGAATAAACCCGACCTAATCAATTTTGATGGCGACAAAATTTTACTCTGTGAAAAAAAGGAAAACAAAAGTCTAGAAAATTACATTCACCAATTTTACTTCGCAAAGAATTATATGGATCGAAGGGAAGCAGTAGAGTTTTGTGGAAGAAAAATGGATGACCCTAAGGCACTTGCATTACTAAAAGATGCACTAAAAGATCCATTCGATAAAATCAGGGGGCTGGCGCTCAGTAAAATCGACACAAAAAAAGATCGGATCAAAAAAGAATTTGAAAGCACGTTGGCCGAAATGGTAAAAACAGAAAAAAACAGGCCTGTAAAAGCAACTATCATTACGCTACTTGGTAATACTGAAAACGAAGAATACAAATCCCTCTATGTAACAAACACAACAGATTCATCATATACTGTTGCTGGTGCATCATTGGAAGCATTGAGTAAGATAGATTCTGTATTAGCACTAGAGCAGGCCATCAAACTTTCAAAGTTTCCTGCAAAGGGAGAACTTGACAATGCTATCAATACAATTCTTGTTGCATCAGGCAAGGAAGAGGTATTTGATAAATTAGCAGAGCGCTTTTCTGAGTTGGGATTGTCAAATGAAAAATTTAACCTGATGCAACAAATTGCAGAGATGACTGGTGGTATGAAAAGCAATGATAGAATCAAAAAATCAATTGATTTGATTGTAGGTCTAAGAGATGAGATTCCTGCAAACATGAAGGATCAAATTGCACCATATATCAATAACATGATTTTGCAAAGTATTGCAACTAAGTTGAAGTCGGCAGGAAATGAAGAAATGGTAAAATATTTGGAAAGTAAAAAATAACAGACAAAGGGCATGAAGAATTGAACCACTTTATGCCCTTACTTTTAAAATAAACACCTTACAGATTATTTCAATTCAATTTGTAAGCAGTCACATAGTTCTTCCAGAAGGCTGGCACGAAAACAATTTTGTTTTTTTTATCAAAACCAATATCAGCTGCGTTAATGGAATCTTTACTTGTATCAATCAATAATTTTTTTTCGCCATTGAGCTTAATCTGCCAAATCATCCCAGACCAACAAGAAACTAAAAATGTTTCATCATCAACTTGTTCAACACCATCTGGATTGCCATCCAATCCCTTTGCGATGAGGATCTTTTCCTTGTCCTTACCAAGCTTATAGAATCCATCCCCATCAACAAAATATAGTGTTTTATCTACAAAACAAATACCATTGGGTTCTTCGAGACCATCAAGATATATGCTTAGATCAAGTTTTGCAGACCCAATCATGTGAATTTTTTTTGTCTTTGAATCTGATACATAAATATTTCCGCGTTTATCAATCGCCACATCATTTAAACCCTTGGCATCTTGGATATAAATTTTTTTTACAACAGCTGCTCTAGTGGTTTCAATAAATACCAGAGAATCTACATCTGCAACCAGTAATATAGTTTGAAATAAGGCCATTCCTTTGGGAGCATGCAAACCATTAATCCATTGGGGATTTAATACCTTACCAGATAATGTTACAAGTGAAATTGATCCCTTACGGTCTTTATCCCAAACACCTTTACCATCAATATTAGATACGAATAATCGCTCATTCTTTGCATCAAATAGCACTGACTCTGGAACCTTTAAAACAGTATCTGTCGTCCACAATTTTTCAAGAGATTGTGAAAATGAATTGATACTTGTAAAAAAGCATGCAATTGAAAAAACGACTATTCTACTTGACTTTATTTTAACCATAACGTTCAACATTAAATGACTTTATATCCAGGCTTGTTTTTTTATTACCCACTATCTCTTCGACCAATTTGCCAGAAGCAGCGGCAAGAGAGAGTCCAAGCATGGCATGACCTCCTGATATTACCAGGTTATCGTATTTAGAATGTCTTCCAATATAAGGTAATCCATCTGGACTAAGGGGTCTTAAGCCATGCCATATATTTTCCTTTGAAGGGAATTCAACTTTTAATCCAGGGAAATAATTTTTTGAAGCCTTGAATATGGCTTGCACTCTTTTGATAAGCATAGGTGATTCGATACCAGTAATTTCCATTGTACCACCCATCCTCAAGTCATTTCCCATTGGTGTCATTGCCACACGGTCATCTACAAGAATGGAAGGATACTGAAGGTTCTTCTCCATGTTATTGAATGTCATACTATATCCTTTTCCGGCTTGCAAAAGCAAATTGATGCCAAGGTCTTTACCAATGATTGGCAGCCATGATCCTGTTGCAAGAACGACTTCATCTCCTTCAAAATCACCATGATCAGTAAGGACTTTTTTTACTAGCCTGCCATTGGTTTCAAAACCAGTAATAGTTGTATTAAGTTGAAATTTCACTCCATTTTTTTCAAGGTGCTCAAACATTGTTTTCATCAAATCACCTGGATGAAGATGGGCATCCATTGGGTATAGAATTCCACCACGAACATTGACTTCCACATTTGGTTCCATCGACTGCACTTCCTGTGCAGTTAAAATTTTTGTTTCAATGTTGAGTGATGCTGCTTCATGAGCAAGTTCGATTTCATGTTTTTCTGTAACTGCACTTTTATACAACATCAGGCACCCTTTTTCCTCCATTCGGAAATGATTACCCAATTCGTTTCGGATTTCAGAAGTTAGTGTTCTACTCAATTGGAGTATCTCATGTAATGGTGGGATATTTCTCTCCATTGTTGATCTGCCGGAGCTTCGCCAAAAACTCATACCCCACTTGATGAGATCCATATTTATTCTCGGCTTAATATAAAAGGGAGAACTTGAACTAAGCATCCATTTTAGTCCCATTGCAATAATGCCAGGTGAAGCCAAGGGAATAAAATGACTTGGGCAGAGATACCCTGCATTTCCGAAAGACGTTCCATGGGTTAAATCGCCTTTATCAATTAGGACCACTTCATGACCGGCCTTATTCAAATAATATGCAGTACACAAACCTATAACACCACCGCCTGCTACAATCACTTTACTCATTCAATTTTTTTTCAAAGTTAAAGGAAGAAAATAGCTTTTGCGATCATTTGGCAGAAGTCAATTTCTTTATAATATCCACTTCCTCTTTTTTATATGGCTCTCCATTTTTTTTAAACACATCGTGAAACCAAATTGGAGGTTCGGATCCATCGGGAATTGGCTTCCCCCATTGATAAATTGTATTGCTTTTACCAGCCACCAATCCCCAATTGATTGCACCTACTTTATATTTCTTGAAAATGGGAAGACAAGTTTGAAACGTACTATTTCTTGTCCTAGCCATATATTCTGAACAAATAAGTGGTCTACCCAGTTTCATTTTTTCAATAATTTCCTTTTCAAGATTTTCAGGCTCGTTATAATTATGGAAAGTGATAACATCCGAATTTGCGATTACAAAATCATTGAATATTTTATTATCAAACCAAGTTGCAGATGTAAGGGGCTGTGATGGTCTAACAAACCATGCCCATTCAAAAGCGCGACTTAGCAATTCCATTGAAGTCAAACCATATCCACTGTTACCTGGCTCATTGTATAAATCCCACATCAATATCCGCTTATCATCTTTAAAGTTTGAAAGAACATCTTTTACATAAGCTTCGAGGTATTGCCATTTAAGTGGGTTGTCGTGCACAGATATAACTGGACTCCTCACCCATCCACTGTTGTGAATACCTGGCTTTGGATCCGGTTGTTTACCTGGGGCTGCTGATGGATTCCAGCAGTCATCAAACAAGGTGAAAAGAATTAAAATTTTATGTTTTGATGCAATGCCCAACAGCTGGTTCATCCTTTTTTTGAAACCAGCAGGATCTTGTTGCCATGCCAGGTCGTGTAAATAAACACGCATGGTATTCATGCCAATTGCAGCAGCCCAGCCAAATTCTCGTGAAATAGTTTCAGGGTCAAAGGTTTCATCCTGCCACATTTCAAGTTGGTTGATTGCGTTGCTTGGAAGAAAATTTGAACCAACTAGCCAAGGTTTTGAAGCATACCATTCATTTGCTTGCTGAGCTGACCATATTCTTTTCTCTTGTGCATTTGAAAAGTAAATAACACATAGTAATGCAATCAGCAATGTAATTTTTTTCATCTTAATTTTTTTTGATCTGAAATGGTTAATCAATTTTGGTTTAATATAAAATTAATAATTCACTTTGATGTCCTTGAATGTGAGAGGCAGCCAAACCTGCATTTGATTACTTCCCCTATTACACCAAGTATAATAAGGGATTGCCCTTACTTTCTGTTTACTGGTTGTTGCATCTAATCCATCATCACTAATTTTCAATACAGGCATATCTGCAACAATACTTACTATGTTTTCATCCAATACATTGAAATCTTCTGTCTTGAATTCAGCATCCAATGATGAAATGATATTCCATGCTTTGCCATTGTTATCAGCACCTTCTATACAATACACAATTGGACCTCGTTGTATAGCTATACGGTCATTATCAATTTCAAGTTCATTTCTTGCACTGATTTGATTTATTTTCATCGGAATATTGAATTCAATTACATCATCATTTTTCCACTCTCTTTGAATAACAGCGTAGCCTTCTTCATTTGAATATTCGACGGCTTTGCCATTAACAATCAATGTAGGTTTCTCTTTTGATATATCCCTGAAAGAATATAAGTTACCCGGAGCAGCTATTCCTCTTGACCAACCAGGTATTCGAAATGCAATCGAAGTCTTGGTATTTTTTTTCATTGACAGGGAGCATTTGATTGCACCAGACCAGGGATAATTTGTTTGCATGTTAAACTTAACTTTTCCTGCTGGCATATTGAATTCAGTTTGGCTT
>CAMBGO010000120.1 GCA_945866165.1 Chitinophaga pinensis
ATTATTAAATAAACTATCCAACGAAATAGCCCCCAACATTGGGGGCTATTCTTTTTATAAAACAATAAATCAGATTGATTTCATAATCATAACTCCAATTTCCATCCATCACTATACTCACGTCTTACATATTGGTTGGCTGGTTCAAAGTTTGTAATCTGCATTTTCTTGGCATCCCATAACAACCTCTTCCTTCCGAGGTATTTATCGTCCCAACCTTTGAGGTTTGGATTTTTCATCATATAACTTCTGATTGCCAAATTACCAATCAAGATGCTTTCAGTGAAAGGACCAGCAAATTCAAAAGGTGAGCTCGTTTTTGCCTTGCCATATCCCGCGATGCAAGCATTTACCCACTGCAAATAATGTCCTTCTGGAACACGAGCTAATGTTTCTTTAGGGAGTGAAACTTCTTTCATCAATTTTGTAGGTAATAAACGAGGATTTGCACCATAACAATCAGCTAATAACTTTCCTTTTGATCCTATGAAAAGAACACCACCATCCCAGTTTCCAAAGGCTTCTTCAGGTAACAATTCATCAGGACGTTCTGGAAGCAATCCACCATCATGCCATGACACCTTTATTTCACCAGACTTACCATCTGTTCTCGGATAAGAAAGATGTATTATGGTTGAAGGAGGGCAGCTATCCGGATTGGTAGTATCATCCCACATCGCCTGCCAAATAGAAGCTACAGAGCATTCAACAGATGAAGGATATAAAATAGGAAGACAACGGAAAACCGGGTCCATAATATGACAAGCCATATCTCCCAACGATCCCGTACCATAAGCCCACCAACCGCGCCAGTTGAAAGGCAGGTAAGCCGGATTATAATCAATTTTTTTTGCAGTTCCCAACCATAAGTTCCAATCTAATTCCTTTGGAATATCGAATTTACCAGTGGGTGTAGGAACTCCTTGTGGCCATACAGGTCTGTTGGTCCAGCATTTAACTTCAGTTACATCCCCAATTAATCCTGATGCAACCAATTCCTGGGTTCTTCTAACCCCATCACCAGATCCACCTTGGTTTCCCATTTGGGTAACCACGTTGTATTTTTTTGCTGCTTCTGTCAAAATCCTAGCCTCGTAAATATCGTGGGTCAAAGGCTTTTGTGTGTATACGTGCTTACCAAGTTGCATAGCAGCCAATGTAGCTACTGCATGGGTATGGTCTGGTGTTGATATTGAACATGCATCAATGTTCTTATGTTCTTTTTCAAGCATTTCCCTGAAATCCCTGTAATATTTTGCGTTGGGATGCAATCCGCGTGTTTTTGCAGCTGAGCGATCATCAACATCAGCTAGTGCTACGATCTCAACGCGCGGGCTTTTTGAAAATTCAGCGATATCGCTTTCTCCTTTACCTCCAGCACCTATACCAGCTATTCTAAGCTTGTCACTTGGTGCAACATGACCTTTTCCCAATACATGACGGGGAACGATGGTGAATGCAGCCAAGCCCATTGCACCAGTTTGAATAAATTTTCTACGTTGATAATTTTTTGATGGCATAGTAAATCGTTGATTGGTGAATATTTGAAATAGTAATTAACTGTATTTAACGCACTCCTTATTTTCTTTTTCAGTATAAGCAACATTGTATTGCTTAAGGACATCATCAGGAACGCCATTCCATTGATTGGGCCTGTTACCTACATAACCAAGATCTTCCCCACCCATTTGTGTTGTATAAAAACCAGTAACAGTCAAGTCGCGCATCTTATTGAAAAATGCAACACCTTGTGCCACCTCTTTCTTTGCTTTCTTTGGGTAAGCAATTTCATCAACAATAGAAATCCGTTGTTCTGGAGAACAATCCTTAAAAGATTTATTGAATTTTTTGAATGTATAAATTTCAAGCCACCTTAATCCGCCTCTCATTGGCGTTTGATGATCTGGCATATCTTTTACAATAAATTCAATGAATTCAGGCACCTTGGCTTCAGAAGCACTTCCACTAACTTCATCTTTGGGAATGATGATATCAGCCAGAAGGGTGATAACAACCATTTCATTTTCTGTGAAGAACGTTTCAGAAATAACTTTGTCATAACGCGCAAGCTCTTCAGGCTGGCGATCAAGTGTAAAGCCGTCCGCAACAGATTTATTTGCTGCTACCTTTTTAGCATCTCCTGGTTTACATCCATCCAATAAAGCAACCCCACCAATTGTACCAAGGGCAAGTGCTTTGAGTGATTTTCTTCTGTCCATTTTCGTGTGTTTAGGCGTTTAATTGTTGAGCAGTTTAGACATATTTGATTTTTCAACATCTAAACAGCTCAACGACTCAACAATATATTTTAAATATTTCTTTTTTTCATCTCGTCCATCAAATATTCAGATGCTCTCATAGAAAGTGCAAGAATCGTCCAGGTGATATTTTTATCGGCCTGTGAAACAAATGCACCACCATCTACGACGAATAAATTTTTACAATCGTGTGCTTGGTTGTGCTTATTCAATGCTGAAGTCTTTGGATCATTTCCCATGCGGGTTGTTCCAGCTTCATGAATAATTTTTCCAGGTGTTTCTAATCCGTAGTTATTTGCAGCTCCATCATCACCCCAAGTTATAACTGCTCCCATTTCATGCATCATTTCCCTGAAGGTTTCCTTCATATGCTTTGCCTGTTTGATTTCATGTTCAGTGTACTTCACATTGAATTTCAAAACAGGAATACCATATTTGTCAACTACATTCGGATCGATTTCACATAGGTTGCTTTCTAAAGGAATTGCTTCTCCCCTTCCTGCCATTCCTACACCAGCACCATAGAAAAAACGAACATCCTCTTTAAGCGACTTACCATATCCACCCTCTTCTTTTTGAACACCATTTACAGGGTATTGTCCATTCATTCCCTGCATGCCCATTCCAAAACCATATGCAGGCTGCCCCATACCACCCCAATATTCAATATGATAACCGCGAGGGAAATCGAGCTTTTTATTATCACCCCACCATGGCGAATACACGTGCATACCACCAACACCGTCTTCATTATAGCGCTTTCTTCCAAATAATTTTGGCAATACGCCACCCATTGCAGCACCGGTAGAATCATGAAGATACTTACCCACCACTCCGCTGTTATTTGCCAATCCGTTAGGGAACCTTGGCGATTTTGAATTCAACAACAACCTTGAGGATTCACATGCACTTGCGGCAAGAATTACTGTTCTGCCCTTCACTTCATATTCCATTAGGTCGAACTTATTTACATAAGAAATTCCTGTTGCGAGACCTTCACTGTTTGTCAATACTTCTCTTGCCATTGCACCAGTGATCATATCTACATTCCCTGTTTTTAGAGCTGGTTTAACCAGTACGGATGAAGAAGAGAAATCACCATATACAGTACAACCCCTGTTACATTGAGCACAATAGAAGCATTGGCCGCGATCATCATTAATCTTTTGTGTGAGAATTGACAATCGGGATGGAATTACTGGTACGCCAACTTTTGCTCCTGCGTTTTTGATAAACATTTCGTGCAGCCTTGGTTTTGGAGGAGGCAAAAAGAATCCATCAGGATCATTCTCAAGTCCTTCATTTGAACCAAATACACCAATTAACTTATCAATTCTATCATAGAAAGGTTTTACGTCTTCATAACCAATTGGCCAGTCATCGCCTAGTCCATCGATACTTTTTCTCTTGAAATCTTTTGGTCCGAAACGCAATGATATCCTACCCCAGTGGTTGGTTCTACCGCCCACCATACGCGCTCTCCACCAATCCCACTGAGTTCCTTCAGCCTTGGTATATGGTTCTCCATCGATATCCCATCCCCAGTAACTTGCATCGAAATCACCAAATGGTCTGAAGTGTGTACTAGCACCACGGCGTGGTGAATCCCATGGATTTTTTAACTGGGTTACATTTTTAGCAGGATCATAATCTGCTCCTGCTTCAAGTAGACATACTTTCAAACCCTGATTGGCTAGCATGTAAGCGGCCATACCGCCTCCAGCTCCAGAGCCAACGATTACAACATCATATTCCTTTGATTGCTTTTTGATTTCAAAATCCGGCATGATTATTCTTTTACTTCTGTGATCAATGAAGAAGTAAATTAATCAATAATTCAATTCAGCATTGAATTTGTTTAAGCCTTTTTATGTACAAGTTTGGATGGCGACTACACCCGGCTTTTTATGAAATCCAGTACCAATAAAGAAACAAGGGTACCCATTTGGCTAGAATCAGCAGAGAGGTTGAAAACGTTGCCTTCACAAAGGTGAAAACTTGACACATTTGAATAGTTAGCGGAAAATCGAACAAATTGACGGGCCTCAAGGATGCTAATCCCAGAGGCGTGTTTACCACCAATTATTGATTCATTGATTACATCCAAATCCAACTCCAGGGCTATTTTTCCATCCTCCACGAAAGCAAAAGATTGTGCGATGGCTTGTAAAAAATTCAACTTTTCCTCAATAAAAATTTTATCATACGTAAAAAATAAATTGTTGACATTGCTGTAAAGGTCATCCATCATGCTTTGTGGATTGATGCTTTCTTGTAATCCAACAACTGCATATCTCTTAAGATAGCCTTCTTCCATTGCATATCGAAATGGATTTCCGCTGTGACGGCCTTCAAGTATCCTGTATTCAGCAGAGGCATCAAGATTAATGGAATTAATAATTGCAGAAGGAATTAAAGATTTTTTGTACAACGATTTAGCAATGCCTTTAATAATTGGATAAGCATTATTATGACCTCCTCCAATAACAATCGGTATTTTTCCAGCCATAACAATGGCTTTTACCAGCTCTTCAACTTCTTCATCAATAATATTTGCAACAGCATGACGGCATGCATCTATTCTTTCCTCTGAACTAAAAGAATGCTCTTCGATTATTTTAGATACGGATGAAAAATCAAAATACCCAGCAAGGATTATATTTTCACCAAAACAAAGATCAGTACTTTGAAGGTTAAGAAAAGATTTTACAAAATGGAACCAAGTATTTTCTGCACCTTTTACTCCATAATTTCCCATTATACCTATAGACTCTGGAATGCCAAAACATACATAGGAAGCAGGACCATCAAACTTTACATGTAAATCTGAAGATTGTTCATTGGTATTTACTACCTGCACCCTTTCTCCTAATTTAGCCTCGTATTTCCTGAGTTTTACCTGTTCGAGTAGCTCCTGTTTAGTATAGTAATGAAAATGCTGCATCTAATGTTAAGGTAGGAAAATTTTTAAAAAAAAAGAAGAATTTATGCCTCAATTCATCTTTCAACTATTTTATAGTTGACTCCATATTTCTTTTGCAAAATCCCCCAATGATGGGTCCCTCGCACCCATTAAAAGCAATGTGGTGCTGGATGTGAAATGAGGCCGAATGGCATCAAGTAACTTTTCGCGATTCGGTACAAAAAAAGCATTTATGCCTTTTGACTTAAGATCTTCAATCAAATCATCGGCAGAAATATCTTTCACTGCAGTCCCACCAGCATAATATATTTCACTCATCCATATCTCATCTTTTGGTCTGATAGCCTTAGATAGTTCATCAATAAAATCATGACGAAGAAATTTTGTAGGACCATATCCATGAGGCTGAAACCATGCAATTAATTTATCTGAAATAGGCTGACAAGCTTCGATTGACTTTGCACATTTAACAGGGTTGTGCGCAAAATCATCAATCAATGTAACACCACCCTTGGTTCCATATACTTGATGACGCCTATAAATACCCTTATAATTTTTTAACGCTGATGATGAAACAGCAAATGTTATTCCGATGGAAGCTGCTACGGCAATTGCTGCAAGTGCATTTTCCATATTGTGTTTCCCAATCAAGTTCATGGAAAATAATACATCATCAATGTAAAAAGAAATAGTCTCTCCTGTTTGAGTAAATCCAGTAGCTTGAATCTTGTTATTCAATACATCAGTATATGAAAAATCAAAATTCGAAGATGCTGATAACGATGCCGATAAAGGGTGGGAAAGATTTACAATGAAATTACTAGAATTGGTTTTAAAAATAGAGAAGAGCTCCATGAGGGATTCAATCTCCTGGTGATCTTTATCGACATTTAATAATAGTCCAATTTCAGGATGATATTGTACAATTGATCCATCACTTTCATCAGCTTCAACTATCAACCATTCACCCTCACCAAATGCGGCATTTCCAATTTTACCTTGATTTATTAGTCGCGTTAAACCAGCGCCCCCAATTATTGAAGGTTTGAGACCAGCATAATCAAGAATATCAAATAGCATGGCAGTTGTAGTGCTCTTACCAGAAGTTCCACCAACCGCAATCGTTCTCTTATCCATTGCAATCGAGGCAAGTAACTCACTGCGTTTAAGAATTTTTTTTCCAAGTTGCCTTGCCGTAAGTACTTCTGGAACGGTATCTTCAATTGCAGTGGAGACTACTACAATATCTGTATCCTCGTTTATACCCATACCATTTTGCGGATAACATAAAATTCCTTCTTGGCTAAGTGCTTCCTGTGTAGAATTAAATTGACCTTCGATGAATTGTCTGTCAGACCCACTCACATTGTTACCAGCAAGTTTCAAGTATTGTGCAATAGCACTCATCCCTGTACCAGCAATGCCAATGAAGAAGTAATTCATGGGAAGTTGTAAGTTATCAGTTGTGGGTTGTCGGTTGTTAGTTGTGTGTTATCAGTTGTTTGTAATCGGTTGCCCGTTATCTCGTGTCTGTTTTCTGACGTCTGTCGTCTGACTTCTGATGTCTTCTATTCTCATCCACTAATTAAGACTCCTAAAATCCACAGGCACCAGCTTACTAACACCTTGCTCTTGCATTGTTACACCATAAATCACATCAACGGAAGCCATGGTAGTTTTGTTATGGGTAACCATAATGAACTGCGACTCCTTGCTAAACTGCCTGATCATATTGGTAAACTTAAACACATTAGCATCATCCAATGGTGCATCAACCTCATCTAAAATACAGAATGGTGCAGGCTTTATTAAATAAATTGCAAACAACAAGGCTGTTGCGGTTAGTGTTTTCTCTCCTCCGCTCAATTGAGCTATTGAAGCGGGTCGCTTGCCTTTGGGTTTTGCAATAATATCAATTCCGGTTTCAGACAGATTGGTAGGATCTTCAAGGATCATGTCAGCAGTATC
>CAMBGO010000121.1 GCA_945866165.1 Chitinophaga pinensis
ATTCTCATGAACCTGATGGACTTAAAGTCTGGTATATCTCCCACTTTTTTGTTGTAGGCACTTATTGGTACCCTGAACTGATACCAAACCTGACTTTGTTTTGTTCCATCAGATAATGTTACTGTTACAGCCTTTTTATCTGTAATAAAATTTTGACCAACTTGCATGATTGGATCACCTGTAGGTTTAAAGTCGATCCTATATTGAAAATATTCTTCTGCTTCGTTAAGGGTATTGTCACGGTTTAAATCCTCTGAATCTGGGTATAAAGTAAATGCAGAAGCAAAATTTGATCCTGCTTTTGCAATGGGTGAATTGCCCTGTGGATTATTGAAGTTTTTGTATCGACTTAAAATACTAGCATTTTCTGTGTCATAGCTTTCATCTCTGTAATACTTGAAATTATCTGATGAGGGATCTTTAGCAGCTTGTTGATATGCAACAGAATTGAATCCATATCTCGACGATACTTCAGTGAGATAGGTAGCACGTTTTTTTGATTCTGCCGAATCGGATAAACCGTCAAATCCAACGTCTTGGTATTGTCTGTCTGCAGGATCATTGCTAAAGCCTTGCGTTATTTGTGTTGGATTCAAAGGAACGGTTCCCCAATTTGAAAATGCAGTGGGAGATGGGATGGTTGGCGTTGGCAAACCATTTTCGTAGAAACGCCTCGAGTCTTTCAAAATATCTTCTGAAATATTTCCCAAGTTAATATACATCGATCCGCCAGTATTATTTGTTTTGGAGATGAACGGATCCAATACCCAAAAGTCAATGAATTCAACATTGGCAGTTTCAAAATCTGTTTGATCCAATCCCCTCATAATACCACCCCAACGTTTTTTAGGTGTTGTTAGCGTTCCATTGGAATTGATATTTTTTGAATCATAGTTATAAGGACCTTTTTCTTTTGGATAATAAGCAAGGTCGAAAGTAACCAATTGTGATTGTCCAAAGTCTGGCGTTCTTTTTGGAAAAATTTCTTGTTGCCCTACACTTCGAACACGAGGATCAGAGAGTTGTTCGATGTCGTTTCTCAAAGGATTGTTGGCATTTCTTTTTTCTTGTAAGATGGGCTCGATATTGTACCATGCAAGCTTCGCCCTGTTCTTACCATATTCCAAGTCATCAAATGCAGCTGCTTCCGGAAATAAAGTATTTCCAAATCTATCTGTCGCACCTTTAGGGGTTGATGCCAGGTTCCATCCAATAATAGGGAAACGCAAATCGATGCTAGACCTCGTTCCTTCAAAGTCATCTAGATACACAAGTCCAGCCCCACCTTTTCCAATTTGTGGTGCGTGACCTGGATCCATCTTGGCTGCTTCAGCCGATGCTGTGATACTTGATATTCCGTTGGCTTCATAAAAAGGAAGCTTGCTAAGCCATTTATTGAGACGGGGTAATTCACTGTTATAATTCATGTCTATTCCCGTCATGGAATTTCTAATCGGATCTGATCCATATTCCATTTTAGTAAAGAAAGGCCTTTCATTTAGCCTCACCATTGTACCACCTACTGAGAATTTCGGATTGAAAATATAATCCCAACGCAAACCTGTATAAGTTCTTTGCTGCACCCCAAATGTTGCATTGTTTTCAAATTGTACATTCACGGGAACACCAGAACTTTTGATGGCATTGTTGATTACGCGGAGGGTACCTGAAACATAATCAATAGTATAATCAACATTTTCTTGCAACGTTACACCGCCTGCTGTAACTGTTACAGAACCAGGAGGTACATTGAATGCATTTAGCGATATCTCGCCGCTGGCTCCTCCAGAAGATTTAGAACTTCCTCTTATAATATACCTGTTGAGGTTTGCATAGGTTTGTGCAATCGCTTTTATAGTGTCATATAAAGGATAAAAAAGATATTTATTTCTAAGAGATTGATCAGTTGTAAATGCATAGTCGAGGTCATGTCCAAATGGCTCTAATACAGGGAAGATAGCACGACTTTGATAGCTATTAATTGTATAACCTTCTACATAATCAAATACACCATCGGGTTGAGGATCATTTTGGTTGTTTAACCTATCAAGATTTAACAATGTTAACAATGGTACTCCTGCTTTGTCACCTTCAGGCAAATATCTTTTTTCACCTGCACCTGGTTCTTGATATAATACATTGAATTGAAAATCGGCTCTTTCAAGCTGGCCATTTCCAACAGGGTAGACATTCTTCATCATCAAATCCCACATTGGTAAGGCAGTGCGTTGTGATGTTCCCTTCAATAATTTTAGGAAGAGAATTTTTTGTACTCCATTGGTAGAGTCAACCGGGACATCCTGTGCGAATTCTCCTACTTGATATACTTTCCCATTTACAGTGTACTGGTAAGCTACACCAAGTACCTCATCGGGTTGCAACGTAACATTTAGTGAAATAAATCCGAGTTGACGATTGAAATAATATTGTGTTGTATCAAGTTTTCTAGCATAGGTTTTTTCAAAATCGCGCACAGGTTGCAATCCGATATTTGCAAGTGCATTTACTACCAATGCAGGATTTCTGTTGTTGGAATTACTAACCAATTTTGAAAACAAATCATTTGTTCCATTCGAGGGAAATATTGAACCTGGTCTAACGTTTATAACAGGAGGTTTTTGATAAGGCTTGTCCTCCGCCAGGTCCATCAATCCTACCACATCACGTGCATTAACGGTGGCGCCCATTCTGTTTGTTACCCATACTTCCATTCTCAATAGCTGAACCTGTGAACTAATTACAGGTAAATTTTTCATTGAGCTGTTATAAGTGTTTCTAAAATATTGTGCTAGCAAAAAGTGTCGGTTCTCTTCATAATCATCTGCCTTTATTTCAAATGGTGTTGCACTTGTACCGCCATTGAATCCGGCAGATTGCCTTTGTGAACGTTGACTGGCAAAGACAGTAGATAGCCAAAGTTTTCCAAATTGCATTTGTGTTTTTACACCAAATAATTGCTGCGCACCAGGGATTAAAACACCCTTGGTTGCGAACGAAGTATTACCTACTTCAATTTTTTTGAAGATGTCTTCTGCACCGCCTGAATAATCTAGCTTAAGTTGGTTTTCAAAGTCAAATGTTGAAAGGGTATTGTAGCTAATAGGAAATTTCATCTTGTCTCCAATGTTACCAACTACATTTAGATTCGCTGCCATATCAAAATCCAGTCCACCATTTCTTCTTGCCCTTTCAGGAAGGGTCGGGTTCTTGATATTTTGACCTTGATAGCCTGCAGTGATCGTTACTTCGCCTTGTGGACGAATATCAATTTTACCATTTCCAAACAACCTGTTGAATAGGTCATCCGTCATATTGAGTTTGGGCATTACGAGTTTACGATTTAGCAAACTTGCCGTATTGGCCTTTTTTTGGAAATAATCAACCTCCGCTTTCCTTGATTGAAGCCGCATGAAATCATCAAAAGTCATTGACGTTGGTTTTCTGAAATACCTGCCACCAATTTTTTCTATGATGTAATATTCTTTTGTCTTTGGATCATAGATAATTGAGTCTTTTATATTTGAAGGGTCTCTTAAGTCGAATGGATTTCTTTTTGTTTGAGAATAAGCATCACCTCTTCTGTCTTGCAATGGAAAACGAAGTGTATCGTTTTGGGGAATGCTATCTTGTTGAAACAAAACAATGTCACCATGTATGTACATGCTAGCCCATACCCTGTGGGATATTGTAGAAGCCACTCCAATGAAAGTTATCAGAAGCAATAACCTTTTCAAAATCAATATTGTATTTGTTTGGGTAGCGTTCTAATCAAATGTATTGAAGGGATTTTTTGATGATCGATTCGAGGCTTGATTTCTCTTCAGCTCCTGCCATGGCTTTTTTTAACGCAGCCTCAGCAGTATTTTTTTGGATACCCAATGCAACCAGTGCATTGAGAGCATCTTGTTCTTGTGTGTTATGTGCAAACCCTTGCAAGGTTTGTTCATGTCCGGCCTTCACCATTTTATCGCGCAACTCAAGGATGATTCTTTCCGCTGATTTTTTTCCAATTCCTTTTATTTTTTCCAATGCAACTGTATTCCCAGATGCAATCGCAATGCTGAGTTCAGATGGTTGCATGGATGATAACATCATTCTGGCTGTTGAAGCACCTACTCCATTAACATTGATTAATTGTATAAAAAGCAATTTTTCCGCAATTTCTGAAAAGCCAAAAAGGGTATGACCGTCCTCTTTTATTTGTAGATGGGTAAGCAAGGTTCCTTGCTTCAGGTCCTGGATCTTAGAAAAAGTATTCAAACTGATCTGTACTTCATATCCAACTCCTTGAACATCAACGTGTACGAACGAAGGTGTTTTAGTAGTGAAGTTGCCTGTGAGATACGCGATCATGGGTGCTTAATTAGGATGCTAAGTTAATGAAAATTGTGGAGTGGGAGAAGACAGAAGTCAGGAATCAGGGGACAGACGTCTGATTTCTGTCCTCTGATTTCTGATTGAAATAATTTACTTTTACTTTGCTACAGAATATCATTTTTTAACACATAAAAATTTCATTCAACTGACTTCTGTCGTCTGACTACTGACGTCTGAATTCTGTCGTCTGATATCACATAAAAATGTCAACCCCAAAACAAAAAAAATACAAAGGCTTCTCTTCTCTTGCCATTCATGCTGGTCAGCACCCTGATCCCATGTATGCACACTTAACACCGATTTATGCTTCTTCAACCTATGTGTTTGATGATGCTGAACAAGGCATGCGAAGGTTCGCTGGTCAAGAGTCTGGTTATATCTATTCAAGGTGGGGCAATCCAACCATGAACGAAGCGGAGGAGAAGATTGCCGCTATGGAAACATATGGTCTTGAAAAAAATGGCGAGCAACTTCAAGCCAAGGCTATTTTACATGCTTCGGGAATGGCTGCCATCAGCTCACTTTTTTTAGCAACATTGAAAAGAGGAGATAAAATTCTTACACAATATTCTTTATATAGTGGAACACAAGATTTGATGCGGTCTATTTTGGATCCATTGGAAGTGGAGACAATCGTAATTGATTTAGCTGATCTTGATTTGGCGGAGAAACATTTGAAAGAGGATGCCTCTATCAGAATGATATACCTTGAAACTCCTGCCAATCCTACACTTCAGTGTGTGGACCTTGAATCACTTGGAGCGCTTGCAAAAAAATATGGTAAGCTCTCTGCATGTGACAACACATTTGCAACACCTTATTTGCAACAGCCATTTAGGTTTGGCATTGATTTCATCGTTCATTCCACCACCAAATTTTTAAATGGACATGGCACTGCCATCGGTGGTGTGTTGGTGGGTACAGATATTGAATTTATGAAAACGCGTGCCACCAAAACGCATCGTTTGCTAGGTGGTAACAGCAATGGTTTCGAAGCATTTTTGTTGATCAACGGAATGAAAACATTGGAAGTTCGCATGCAAAGGCATTGTGATAATGCAATGAAAATTGCAGAATATCTTGAGGCGCATCAGGCAGTAGAAAAAGTAAATTACAACGGACTATCATCGCACCCAGATTATGCGCTTTCAAAAAAGCAAATGTCGCATGCAGGTGCTATGATGAGTTTTGAATTGAAAGGGGGATATGATGCCGGTGTAAAATTCATGAATGCACTACAACTCTGTACACGTGCGGTTTCCCTTGGCACCTGCGATACATTATTGTCTCACCCCGCTTCCATGTCGAATGCGAATATGTCACCAGCATTAAGATTAAAATCAGGTATCAGTGATGGCCTTATCCGCATGAGTGTAGGCATGGAAAACATTGAAGATATCATGGATGATTTTGAGCAAGCATTGAAATAGAAGTCAGAAGTCAGACGACAGAAATCAGTTATTAGACATAAGACGAAAGATGAAAGACGTAAGACAACAGATAACAAATGACTGAGAACCGAAAACTGATAACTGACATCTGACTACTGACGTCTGACAAACAAAAGAATCTCATAATTAAATTCAGCGATGGGTATATACACCAAAGTAATAGAATTCTTACTCCCTTTATATGATTTTTTTCGATTGAAAATGGTAAAGCCATTTACTCAAACTGAACTTGATGGAATGAAGCCGATTGAAGAGAAGGCGATGATTGAGTCAAAGAAAAAAATTGCTGTTGGTATTGCCAATGCTGAAGACATCATTGAACTAACCATTCAAAGAAAATCGGTTGAATTGACGAGGTCAACTAACAATCCCATTTGGAAAAATTCAGAAAAGTATGTTCTTCGGTTCATCAGGGAGGTGGTTGCAAAATACCCTAAAGAGATTCGAATCACCATTAACATTGGTTTGCATGATACTTATTTTGCAGACTATGGATTCTTTAGCTTTTCAAATAACAACAAATCAAATTTGAATATCCTGATGCCGGATATGTATGCTATGAAGGATTATAATAAAAGGTTAGGTCAATTTGATGATATTGAATTTCATCATAAAAAACACCAAGCCATTTTCATCGGATCTACAACTGGTAATATTTACCCATTGAAAAATGATCGGTTGCAAATTTGTAATCATTTTTTGAAGAATGACAGGGTAAAATGTTATATAAATAATATTTGTCAGATGTCAGAAGATGATATAGCTGCTGTGTTTCCTGCGTATAAAAATTTTATGCATCCAACAATACATAGTGCCATACAGTTGGAGAATAAATTTATTATTACAATCGATGGAAACACTGCTGCTTGGGACAGACTTATGTGGATCCTAAATAGCAATTCTGTTTGCTTGAAGAAAAAATCTGATCATCACTGTTGGTACTATGATTTTCTTGAAAACGAAAAGCATTATATTGAATTTGAAGAATTCGATCAGATAGAGAAGATTATGGATACCATCACCACAGAACAATGCCTTGAAATTATTAAGAATGCAAATGCTTTTGTAAATGAATTCCTCACCCACGATAAGCAGTTGGCTTACATGGGGCATTTGTTGTATTACTGTTCGGTGGGGAAGACGTCAGACATCAGACGTCAGACGTCATAAATCAGATGACAGACGTCAGAAATTAGGATTCTGAATTCTGTCTCCTGAAGTCTGATTGCTGACGTCTGTTTTAATAATGATACCGGCATTGCGCGATGATGATTGTGCTGTGCTCAATTTTATAAACCAATC
>CAMBGO010000122.1 GCA_945866165.1 Chitinophaga pinensis
GCACCATACATTTTGATTGTTTCATCTGACTCTTTACTCAAGTCTGTTAACTCTGGCACGGCACTTTGCATGCGATAAGACATTTCATATTGCTTTATCCTGGCATTGATTTCAGGGTCTCCAAAATTCTCAAATGCTTCTGAGTTGAATTTAGCTAACTCATCAAGCATATCTCTTCTGCTTGTGCGATCTTGACCTTCAGGATTTTTTAAATATAATACGGGGTCTTCTCCACTGCTAAATACAACACCTTGGTGCTGGCTATCCAGAAATCCATTGGTCCATAGTTTCGAATAAACACCCTGTCCATTTCCACGTCCCCTTGAAAGTAACACACAATAGGCAGGTAAATTTGAATTCTCACTTCCCAATCCATAGCTCATCCAGGCACCCATGCTTGGTCTGTTTCCTTGTTGAGAGCCTGTTTGAAAGAAGGTTAGGGCTGGGTCATGATTGATGGCTTCTGTATTCATTGTTCTAACTACACATATATCATCTGCAATAGACGCAATATTGGGAAACAATGAGGAAATCCAAGCCCCAGATTGACCATGTTGTGAAAAGCCAAAACTCGATCCTACTAATGGGAATTTATCCTGAAATGCCGTCATCCCCGTGAGCCTTTGGCCATTTCTTATAGATTCAGGAAGATCCTGACCGTGCATCTTATTGAGCAATGGTTTATAGTCAAATGTTTCTAATTGAGATGGTGCGCCATTTTGAAAAAGGTAAATAATCCTCTTTGCCTTTGGAGCATATTGAGCAAGTCCTACAGGTAAAAATGATATTTCACTAGAACTGAAAAGTTGATCTTTGAAAAGCAAGCCTCCTAGGGCAGCACTTCCAAAACCTAGTCCAGCTTTTGTTAAGAAATGTCTTCTTGTTACATTAAGCCTGAATTGTTTTTCTTGATTTTCCATCTCTTTATTTTATGGTCGTTTCATCCAAGTTAAATAGCATGTGGTTTACTTGCATTAATGCTGCTGTTTCAGTTGGATTATTATTTTTAGCTTTTATGTATTCTCCAGCCTGCAGATATTTTATTGCACTCTCACTATTGCCTCCAAATTTATTTTTTTCTTTTCTGTAGTAATCTAAAAGCATATTAAATTCCTTTTCTGAAGGTGTTCTACAAACGATTTTTCTAAATAGTGTCTTCAGCTTTTCTTCTTCACTAATACTTAACTTAGAAGTTCTTTCAGCCAATACCCTTGCAGCTTCCAATATTTGTGGGTCATTCATTAATACCAATGCTTGCAAAGGTGTGTTTGTCCTCAATCTTGTTACTTCACATTGGTCTCTTGTACTAGCATCCATTATCAACATGGATGGAGGAGGAGCAGTTCTTTTTATAAACGTATACAAACCCCTTCTGTATAGTTTGGTGCCAGTATCCTGGCGGTATCTTGCTAGTTCACCACGACCAGATGTAGTGGCTTCCCAGACTCCTTTTGGTTGATAAGGTTTGACACTTGGACCTCCGATTTCTGAATTTAATATTCCAGCACTGCTCAAAATTAGATCTCTTTGTAATTCTGCTTTTAACCTCATTCTAGGAAAGTAACTATAGTATTTATTTTCGGGGTCTTTGTTGAATTTGTTTTCTGTTCTTTTCGTTGACTGCTTATAAGTGGCTGACATAACCATCAACTTTACGATTCTTTTAATATCCCATCCATTTTCACGAAAGTCTACAGCCAA
Organism: Chitinophaga pinensis; assembly: GCA_945866165.1. Lineage (GTDB taxonomy): Bacteria > Bacteroidota > Bacteroidia > Chitinophagales > Chitinophagaceae > Pollutibacter. The sequence goes on from CAMBGO010000122.1 coordinate 1,702, forward strand.
CCAGTCAAGCAATTCAGGATGACTGGGCAATTCTCCCTGCATTCCAAAATCCCCCGTTGTTTTCACCAATCCACGTCCAAAGAATTCCGACCATAACCTGTTTACAAAAACCCTCGCCGTAAGAGGATTTTCTGCATCAACCAACCATTGCGTAAGCCCCAACCTATTTTTTTCAAATTTTTTAGGAGAAAATGGCAGAATTGCACTCGGAGTTGTCATTTCAACTGTATCGGCAAGTTGATCATACACGCCTCTTTTTAAAAGCCTTGTTGCTCTTATATTTAGACTGTCTTGCATAATCATTACTGTTACTGCACCGGTATCTTTTTTGTTGATGAAGTTCAGCACAGTATTTACATCTTCTGTACTGATTTTCATAATTGGAGGGTCACCAGGTGATGCCAAGCTAATATCGCCAACAAGGCCTTTCTCTTTTACTTGATTAAAAAAGGCAAACATGCTATAGTATTCCTTTTGAGAAACAGGATCATATTTGTGGTCATGGCATTTTGCACATTCCAATGTAATTGCCATGAAAGCCTTTCCAAAAGTATTCGTTCTATCGGTTACGTATTCAATTCTATATTCTTCATCAATAATTCCACCTTCTTGAGTGATTTTATGATTTCGGTTGAATCCTGTTGCTAATAATTGTTCTTTGGATGGATTTGGTAAAAGATCACCAGCCAATTGCCATGTGAGAAATGTTGAATAAGAATAATTTTTATTAAACGCATTAATAACCCAATCCCTCCAAGGCCACATTGTGCGGTAACCATCATCCTGATAACCATGGCTATCTGCATACCTAGCGATATCAAGCCACTGTATTGACATTTTTTCTCCGTAATGCTTATCAGCTAATAAAACGTCAACAATTTTTTCGTAGGCATTGGGTGACTTGTCTTTCAAGAAACTTTCCTGCAACTCAATAGTTGGAGGAAGACCTGTAAGATCCATGGAAACCCTTTTTAATAATGCCTCTTTGTTGGCCTCTTCATTTGGTTCTAATCCAATTGACTCTTGTTTAGAAAAAATAAAATTATCAATTGCATTGATTGGCTTTAGATCACTCTCAACTGATGGTAAACTTGTTTTGGTTGGAGCTAAAAATGACCAATGCTTTTTGAACTTTGCACCTTGCTCGATCCATTTTTTGATTATCTCAATTTCTGTTTTTGTAAGAGACAAATTAGACGAAGGCGGAGGCATTAGCTCTGCAGTGTCTTGGTCAATAATTCTAGTATACATTGCAGATTGTAGCGGATCGCCTGGCACAATTATATGATGGCTTGGATCTTCTTTCAATGCTGCAAAGGCACCTTCTTCAGTATCCAAACGAAGACCGGCTTTTCTTGCTTTTGCATCAGGACCATGACACTTGAAACATCGGTCTGATAAAATTGGTCTTACATGGTAGTTAAAGTCAACTACTTCTGGAATAGTACCTTCGGCTTTAGTCTGTTTTATACCGAGATAAAAAGACAGGGTTATCGTTATTGTGATTGCTGCGAGAATTAATATTTTTTTTGGGGCAAGCATAATTTTAGTAAAAATCATTTTATTAAAAAATAAACCTTAGTCTTACATTTTCAAGTTAATTATTTTTTTGCTATAAAATTTGCTTTTTTGGTTGAAAAATGAGAATCTTATTGTTTCTCCATTTGTCATTTTTCAATTATCGCATCGATTTATTTAAACATATAATTTCTTTTCTGTATTAATTGTAATATATTGGTTTTGCAAACTACTAGCCTGTATTCTATTTATTTACTTTTGTGTTAAATTTTTTGAATGTGAATTATAAACAGCCATACTATCTAAAACACCAGGAATTAATTGAATTTGTTAGTGAAATGGCAGCAGTTTGCTTGCCTGATTCAATACATTGGTGCAATGGAACAAAAGAAGAATACGATTTCCTTTGTGCAAAGCTTGTTGAATCAGGCACTTTCACAAAGCTTAATGAAGAACGATGGCCAAACAGTTTTGCTTGCAATTCTGACCCTAGTGACGTAGCAAGGGTGGAAGATAAAACCTTTATTTGCAGCAGAAGAAAAGATGATGCTGGACCAACAAACAATTGGGTTGATCCGAGGGAAATGAAAATGAAGATGAAAGGCTTATTCAAAGGCTCAATGAAGGGTAGGACAATGTATGTTATCCCTTTTTGTATGGGCCCACTTGGATCACCGTTGTCTAAAATTGGCGTCCAAATTACTGATTCAGCCTATGTTGTAGTGAATATGAACATCATGACTCGCATGGGTGAACCTGTGTTGAAATTGATGGGTGAAGATGGTGTATACATAAAGTGTCTTCATTCACTTGGTGCACCTTTACAACCAGGTCAAAAAGATGTTCCATGGCCTTGTAATCCTACAACAAAATACATAGTGCATTATCCAGAAGACAGGGCCATTGCATCATATGGCTCAGGATATGGAGGTAATGCACTTTTGGGAAAGAAATGTCTTGCTCTTCGGATCGCATCTTCCATGGCAAAAGAAGAAGGATGGTTGGCAGAACACATGTTGATTCTTGGAGTAGAAGATCCCAATGGACGAAAAACATATGTAGCAGCTGCTTTCCCAAGTGCCTGTGGCAAAACAAACTTTGCCATGTTGATTCCTCCAGTAGATCTGAAAGGATGGAAGGTCACCACGGTTGGAGATGATATTGCTTGGATTAAGCCAGGTAGTAATGGTAAATTGTATGCAATCAATCCTGAGCATGGTTATTTTGGAGTTGCCCCTGGTACAAATGAAAAAACTAATCCCAATGCAATTAAATCACTTTCCTCCAACAGCATTTTTACAAACGTCGGAATGACGCCTGAGGGCGATGTTTGGTGGGAGGGACTTACAAAAGATGTTCCTGAAAAGATATACAATTGGAGGAATGAATTACATGACCCAACATCTGGTAATCCAGTTGCGCATCCCAATGCCAGGTTTACCGCTCCCGCTAGTCAATGTCCTAGCATAGATAGTGAATGGGAGAATCCCGCTGGCGTTCCAATCAGTGCTTTTATTTTTGGTGGAAGAAGAAGTACAACTGTTCCTCTGTTGTATCAGGCTTTCAATTGGAATTTTGGTGTTTACATGGCCGCAACAATGGGTTCTGAAACAACGGCAGCTGCTTTTGGAGAGCTAGGTAAAGTTAGAAGAGATCCATTTGCAATGTTGCCATTTTGTGGCTACCACATGGCAGATTATTTCAATCATTGGCTGGAACTTGGGAGAACAATTCCAAACCCACCTCGAATCTTTGGAGTAAATTGGTTTAGAAAAGATGCCGATGGGAAATTCATGTGGCCTGGATTTGGTGAAAACATGCGTATTTTGAAGTGGGTTATTGAAAGGGTAAATGGCGAAGTATCATCAATAGAAAGTCCTATTGGATGGATGCCTAAATATGAAGATATTGACTGGGGTAACTCAGCCTTTTCTGCTGATAAATATGATGCTGTTATGGAAGTTGATAGAGAGGCATGGAAGAAAGAAATACTCGCTCATGAAGAACTATTCTCCAGAATGTATGATAGGTTGCCTAAAGAATTTTTCTTCATGCGCGAACTATTGCTTTCTGGTTTATGGCGATCACCAGAACATTGGTCCCTCGCCCCGGAAACGCATTAATTAAAACCTCCTTAATCTGATTTTAAAGATTGAGATTTACTGCATTGGCCGTATATTGTTTCTTCTTGCTGGAATGTTTTAATTTTAATTATCTCTGAAATTTGAAACTTATCTAAGTATGAACTCCGTATTTAAAAGTTTGATTTTAATTTTTCTCATAATGCATATCGCCAAAACTCATCTAGGACAAGTTGTGAATGTTGATAGTTATCCAATTTATGATGGACTTGACCTCGGAATGTCTTACAATAAAAATTCAACCACATTTAAAATATGGAGTCCTTTTGCTGAACAAGCGGAAATCATTTTTTATAAATCATCTCTTGGAAATGATAAGATTGACTCAATTGAGTTGGATCGCGGTGCAAATGGTACATGGGAAAAAACCTTTAATCGTGATTTGAAAAATATCTATTATGTCTTTAGTGTGAAAGTGGATGGTAAGTGGCTTAATGAAGTGCCGGATCCTTATGCAAAGGCAGTTGGTACAAATGGAAAGCGTGCTATGGTAGTTGACCTAAATGAGACTGATCCAATTAATTGGGATGATGATCTATCACCTAAGTTTAGTTCAAGAAAAACTATATCAACTGAATTAGGGGGGCTTCCCACCGATGCAATTATTTATGAAATGCATGTACGAGACCTAAGCATCGATAGTACATCCGGAATATTTAAAAAGGGAAAGTTTTTAGGCATGGCTGAATCTGGCACTAAAAATGAAACAGGGCTTACAACAGGATTAGATCACCTTAAGGAATTGGGAGTAACACATGTTCACCTTTTACCATCATATGATTTTTATAGCATTGATGAAACGAAACTGGATATGCCACAGTATAATTGGGGATACGACCCGCTGAATTACAATACACCTGAAGGTTCATTTTCAACAGATCCTGAGAATGGAACTTTAAGAATAAAGGAATTCAAAACCATGGTAGCTGCAATGCACAAATCTGGTTTAAGGGTTGTGATGGATGTAGTTTATAATCACACCATGCTCAATGAGGAATCATATTTCAATCAACTTGTTCCAGGGTATTATTACAGACAAAAAGAAGATGGCTCATTTTCAAATGCTTCAGCATGTGGCAATGAAACAGCATCAGAAAGACCAATGATGAGAAAATTTATAATTGAATCTCTTAAATATTGGGTTCAAGAATACCACATTGATGGATTTCGGTTTGATCTGATGGGGATACACGATATTCAAACAATGAATATTATCTCAAATGAGCTTCACGCAATCAAGCCTGATATCCTTTTATATGGTGAGGGTTGGACTGCTGGTAGTTCGCCATTGGCTGATTCATTAAGAGCATTGAAAAAAAATGTTCAATTGATTGATGGGATTGCTGTATTCAGTGATGATCTTCGGGATGGTATAAAAGGGAGTGTTTTTGATCACCTTGACAATGGATTTGCATCTGGTAAAGCAGGCGTTGAAGAAACCATTCGCTTTGGAATTGCAGCTTCATGTAATCATCCTCAATTGAATTATGCTCATGTTAATTACTCGAAAGAGCCTTATGCTAACTCGCCTTCACAGGTTATATCATATTGTGAGTGTCATGATAACCATGTTTTATGGGACAAGCTTTTAATTTCAAATCCTGCTACTGATGAGTTAACTAGAAAGGATATGCATAAACTCGCATTGAGTATTGTATTGACATCTCAAGGGATTTCATTTTTGCATGCTGGCACTGAATTTTTAAGAAGCAAAAAGGGAGTTGAAAATTCATTTAAATCTGACGACTCAATAAATG
>CAMBGO010000123.1 GCA_945866165.1 Chitinophaga pinensis
GTTGATTTTGCCAGGAGATTCATTATGGAAAATGGTAAAGAGGTATTCAATTTTGGAAAACACAAGGGCAAGGCTGTTGCGGATGTATTAAAGAATGAGCCTTCCTACTACGACTGGATGATGAAAAGTGATTTTGCTATGCATACAAAGCAAAAGCTGACTGAAATACTCAACAAGGCTATTTTGAAACATCGGGGCAATTAATTCGCTTATTTAATATAAGTATTAACTGATATGTCAGATAAACTGGTCATCATACCAACCTACAAGGAAAAAGAAAATATAGCCAATATAATCAAGGCTATTTTTGATCTTGATAAAAATTATCACATACTAATTATTGATGATAATTCTCCAGATGGTACCGCTGATATTGTGAAATCTTTTATTCAAGAATATCCGAATAAACTTTTTCTTGAACAACGAACGGGTAAATTAGGACTGGGTACTGCATACATTAAAGGGTTTAAGTGGGGATTGGAAAAGGGGTATGAATATTTAATAGAAATGGATGCTGATTTTTCACATAACCCTGCTGATTTAGAACGATTGTACCTTGCTTGTAAAGAAGGTGGTGCAGATGTTGCAATTGGTTCAAGGTATGTAAAGGGTGGGAAGGTAGAAAATTGGCCATTTTCAAGAATATTGATATCAATCGGAGGGGCATTATATACCAGAATAATAACATGGATGCCTGTTAAAGACCCTACTGCAGGATTTGTTTGTTATAGGAGTAAGGTGCTATCTACGATTGATCTCGACAAGGTTAGATTTGTTGGTTATGCCTTTCAAATCGAAATGAAATTTAAGTCATGGAAGCTTGGATTCAACATCAAGGAAGTTTTTATAACATTTAAGGATCGCATATATGGTGCATCAAAGATGTCGAAAGGTATCATAAAGGAAGGGATTGTGGGAGTGTTGTCAATGCAATTGAATAGTATCTTACATGGTATTGCTAGAAAGCAATAATTAGTAAAAGATGCAACAATGCAGCGAAAGATTCATTTCAAATTCATTTAATGAAAAAGGCCTTTCTTCAGCTTCATATAGCCATATTTTTGGCAGGGTTTACGGGAGTGTTGGGGAAACTAATTACCCTAAATGAATCTTTGTTGGTTTGGTATAGGATGCTTTTTTCAATGGTATTTCTATTGTTTATTTCGGTCTTCACAAAAAAAATTAAGCTGCTCTCCATTCCTAAAATGGCTCCGCTAATTGGCATTGGCGGGATAATTGCATTACACTGGGTGTTTTTTTATGGCAGTGTTAAATATGCCAATATTTCTGTTTCACTTGTTTGCTTCTCTGCAATCGGTTTTTTTACTTCTCTGCTCGATCCACTGTTCTCTAAAAGAAAAATAATTATACCTGAGATAATACTTGGGCTCCTGGTTATGTTTGGTATCTATCTAATTTTTCACTTTGATGAGCAATATAGGTTGGGTATTTTGTTCGGTATAGTGTCATCATTTTTTGCATCAATTTTTCCAATACTCAACAAAAAAATTATCAGCAAGTATGACCCTGAAACAATTAGCTTTTATGAACTTGGGGGTGGTTGGTTTTGTTTGAATCTTTTTGTGCCTATTTATCTTTTATTTATTCCTGAAGTCAGGCTTTTTCCAAACGTATCTGATTTAAGTTGGTTAATTATTTTGAGTTTATTTTGTACTGTACTGGCATTTAATTTATCAGTTCGTTCCCTTAAATTCATTTCTCCCTTTACTGTCAATTTGAGTTACAATCTTGAACCGATTTATGGTATTCTCCTTGCCTTCCTGGTTTACAATGAAAACAAGTATTTAGGTTATTCTTTTTATCTTGGTTTTGCGATTATTTTCATTACTGTAGTGATTCAATCATGGCGGGTTTGGAAAGCTGAAAAATCATCAACAATCGCACAATAAATGTCTAAATTCACTTTATAAACGATCTACAATGCGAATAAATTCAACTGCTCAATTCAGAATGTTATTTTTTCTGTGCATTATTTTTTCATTAGTTTCTTACTCCCAGAAAAAACCATTAGACCATTCTGTTTATGATTCATGGGAATCATTGGGTGAAAAAAAAATAAGTTCAAATGGACAATGGATAGCATACACCATCGATTTGCAGGAAGGGGATGGTAGGCTGGTGCTTCAGAAAACAGATTCAACTTTTTCTTTAGAAATACCTCGAGGTTATTCTGCAACTTTTTCTAAAGATGATAAATTTTTAATCCTTTCAATTAAGCCACTTTTTAAAGATATACGGGAAGCTAAAATAAAAAAGAAGAAGGCAGAAGAAATGCCATCAGATTCGCTTTGTATTGTTGATCTAGAAAAGAGATTGATTGAGAAAGTGACATCAGTCATTTCTTATAAACTTCCACTGAAAGATGGAAGCCATGTAGCGTACCAATTCTCTAAGTCAGCAACGGATAGTATAAACAAGAAAAGCAAGAGACAAGATACTATTATCACCAAGAAGGATAGTTCCAAAAGGCAAATTCCTTTAATTATTGAGCAAGTGCCTGAAAAAAAACAAAAAAGAAAATTAAGTTCAAATACCGAACATGACGAGGATGATATTCTTGATGCGGAGGGTGACATTGGTGAAAAGCAGCCTATTGAAGAAGGGAATTTACTTATTGTTAGGAATTTGTCTGATAAAAAAGAAATCAAGCTAAACCTTGTTAGTGAATATTATTGGAGTGAAAATGGAAAAATTTTACTTGTTGAATCAAGTAGGAGCAAGTCAAATAACGATATTAAACCTGCTGTATACATTTGGAGGAGTATTGAAAATCGATTCGATACGCTACTGACAGGGGGGAATGATTTTAAGAATTTCACCATTGATCAGCAGGGCTATCAAATTGCTTTTCTGTCAGAGCGGGATAGCAGTTATAAGTCATTACAAAAATTTTATAAATTATGGTTTTGGAAAAATGGAGACTTAGAAGCTTCTTCATTAGTTGATAATTATACCGTTGGGATGAATGCAAATTGGACTGTGAATGAATTCTATAAACCCAATTTCAGCAAATCTGGTGCGAAATTATTTTTAGGAACCAACCCAATTAAGCCAATAAAAGATACATCGTTAATAGAGATTGATTTGGTTAAATTGGATATATGGCATTACAATGATGATTATCTTCAGCCGTATCAACTAAAAAATCTGGATAAAGAAAATAAAAGATCATACCTGGCGAGTGTGAATTTAGAAAGTAATCAATTCGTTCAACTTGCAGATTTACAAATGCCTGAAGTTGCTATATCGAATGAGGGAGATGGTTTAATATTTGCCGGTTTATCTGACAGGGGAAAGCGCATATCCATGCAATGGGAAGGAGGAACAAGGAAAGATGTATATGAAATCGATGCAACTACTGGCAATAGAAAACTGATTAAAAAAGATTTAGATGGTATGGTTCAGGTGTCTCCCGCTGGTAAATATATTTATTGGTATGACATGGTTACAAAAAATTATTTCACCTATTCTGCTGGCAAAATTGTTAATGTAAGTAGCCAGGTTAAAAATAAATTATATGATGAAGAATATGATATGCCATCTTATGCAACTCCTTATGGGGTAATGAATTGGTTGAAAGATGATTCGAGTCTTTTTGTATATGATCGATATGATATTTGGAAATTAGATCCACTGGGCATCAAGCTTCCTGAAAATATTACCAATGGATTGGGGCGTAAAACAAAAACTTCATATAGGTTCATTTCAACAAATCCAGAGGAACGTTATATTAATGCAGGTCAATCTATTGTACTTAAAACATTCGATGAGTTAAGTAAATATGCAGGTATTGCAATGACAACTATTGGGTCATCAATCAGCTTAAAGCAACTCAAAAAAGAAGCTTTTACAATCAATGGTTTAATCAAGGCTAAGGATGCAGATGCATATGTATACACAAAAGAAAATTATACTCAATCTCCAACAATTTATTTTTCATCAGATATAGTAAATGATAGAAGTTTCAGTAAAATAAATATTCAACAATCTCAATACAATTGGGGGACAGCTGAGCTTTTTACTTGGACAGCCTATAATGGTAAGAAAGCAACTGGAATTGTATACAAACCCGAAAATTTTATTCAAGGAAAGAAGTATCCATTGATTGTTTATTTCTATGAAACGCTTTCAGATGGATTGCACAACTATTTACCACCATCACCTACACCGAGTAGATTAAATATTCCTTTTTTTGTAAGCAGGGGATATATCGTATTGGCACCAGATATTTATTATGAAAAAGGATATCCTGGAAAGGGAGGATTCGATTATGTAGTAAGCGGAGCTAGGTCCCTGGTAAAAAAAGGTATTGTAGACAGTACTAAAATGGGCATTCAAGGACAAAGCTGGGGTGGTTACCAGGTTGCACATATAATTACCCGAACGAATCTTTTTGCAGCTGCATGGGCAGGAGCACCTGTTGCAAACATGACCAGCGCTTATGGGGGAATACGTTGGGAAAGTGGTATGAATCGACAATTTCAATATGAAAAATCCCAAAGCAGGATAGGCGCCAGCTTATGGGAAAAGCCGCATTTGTATATTGAAAATTCACCATTATTTCATTTGGCAAAAGTTAAAACCCCGTTGGTAGTAATGGCAAATGATGCAGATGGAGCAGTTCCATGGTATCAAGGCATTGAAATGTTTACTGCTATGAGGCGCTTAAATAAAAAAGTTTGGATGCTTAACTACAATGGGGAGGCACATAATCTTGTGGAAAGAAGAAACAGAAAGGATATACAAATTCGTGAGCAACAATATTTTGATTGGTTATTGAAAGGTGACCGACCAGCTGTTTGGATAAGTGAAGGGGTGCCAGCAATTGATAAAGGACGAAGCTGGGGGTTGGAGTACGTGAAATAGAGTTGTGGGTTGTAATTCAATTATGCAGATTTAAAGTTGGTATAAACCAACTTTGAAGAGTGTGTTCAAAGGCTTGTTATCCCAAAATAATTCGAAGTCTTCCATTCCGTTCTTTTCGTAATCCTCTTTGATCTCTTTTAAAGTATACGTTTTTGGATTGTATATAGAAGTTTTATCCAAGATAGTTAGGAGCCACTCAGCTTGATTTTTCATCAGTTGAATTTTATATTCACTATTATTATTTGAAAAAAACAACGTTGCCATCTCCCTTTGCATTCCTTTTTTAGACTGTGTATAAAATTCAATTGTAGGAGTGATGCCAGTGCAAATGACCTTTGAAGTTGGATTGTATTCTAACAGTTCATTTTCCAAAAGAGCATTTTCAATAAAGTCCTTATCAATACTTGTTTTAGGAATCTCAAAATCAAACCATTTTTGTAAAGGGTCATCCAAACACCTGTTTTGCATATAGTTAAACAGTGATTTTTTTAGACCAAAACTAAATGCTTCATGATCTGTACCAGTTGGATCTTTGAACTGAAGATCATTGTTAGCGAACGGACCAAGTTCATATGTGTCTCTGATAACGTTGTATTTTGATGGGTTCAATCCAATTGGGCTATGAACTGTCATGGCAAATTGATGCCAAAATGCAGAGTTCAAAACACCTGTTTTGAATAGTTGTCGAACCATTTCCATCGAGTCAATCGTTTCATGTGCTGTTTGGCTTGGAAATCCATACATTAAATAGGCGTGCACCATGATGCCAGCTTCGGTAAAATGTCTATTCACTTTTGCCACTTGCGAAACGGTTATTCCTTTATCTATTAATTCTAAAAGCCTGTCTGATGCAACTTCCAATCCACCGCTTACAGCAATGCAGCCAGATGCCTTTAGTATTAAACACAGGTCTCTTGTAAAACTTTTCTCGAACCTTACATTCGTCCACCAACTTAAAACAAGTTTCCTTTTTAAAATTTCAATTGCCAATGCTTTCATGAGTGCTGGTGGTGTAGCTTCATCAACAAAATGAAATCCTGTTTGACCTGTCTGGGCAATTAATTCTTCCATCCGGTCACACAACTCAGCTGCAGCAATTGGTTCATAAAGTTTGATGTAGTCTAATGATATATCACAAAATGTACATTTACCCCAGTAGCAACCATGTGCCATGGTGAGTTTATTCCACCTGCCATCACTCCACAACCGGTGCATTGGATTTGCCACTTCTATTGCTGAGATATATTTATCAAGTGGAAGATCACTATAGTCTGGGGTGCCAATTTCAGCCTGCTTATAGTTTTTGATTGTTTTGTTATCAAAATATTTCACTTCTCCTTCTTCTAGAAGAAAAGTTCTTTTTAGATTACTACTATCATTTGTGTCATTAACATAGTTAATAAGGCATTCAACCGGCGATTCACCGTCATCAAGGGTAATGAAGTCATAAAATTCAAAAACCCTTGGGTCTTTGATATTTCTTAACTCTGTATTTGCAAAACCACCACCCATAGCCACTTTTATAGTTGGGTGATGCTGCTTTATCCATTGGCTACATTTTAGAGATGCATAAAGGTTTCCAGGACAGGGTACCGAAAATGCAATCAATGCTGGTTTTATTTCAATGATTCTTTTTTCGAGAATAGCAAGGTAAATCGAATCTATATAGCTACTTGGTTCATTCAGTGTCTTATAAATGTCATCAAATGTATTGGCACTTCTTCCAAGGCGTTCAGCATATCTGCTAAATCCAAAATGTTCGTCAATGGTCTCCTTAATGAGATCTGAAATATCTTCCAGGAACATTGTTGCAAGAAATTTCGCTTTATCCTGAATTCCCATATCACCAAAGTTCAATTCAATTTCTTCTGACTGAATAAACCTTGATGCTTCGGGTAAAAAAGATCTTTTACCGATCGAATGAGCAAGTGTTGGATTTTTCCCTTGTAGGAAAAGAATCACATCATCAATTGTTTGAATATAACGATCTTTTAAGCGGATGATTCTTTTTGAATTTTCAGTGTATTCTGTATTAGTAGATGAAATAATATTGAAAATATCAGTGAGGCCTTTTTTTGAAAAAATTTCTAATATGGTTTCAATGCCAAGGTCCGACTGTACTGATTTGATATTTCGTTTATTCAAAAAACCTTTTAGGTAAGCTGTTGCAGGG
>CAMBGO010000124.1 GCA_945866165.1 Chitinophaga pinensis
GCCCATGAAGAATTGCTAAAATTGTTTCAAGACAGCAATGCTGGTGACGGACAATTTCTTCGTATTGGTGTGAAGGGTGGTGGATGCTCAGGTATGAGTTATTTGCTTGCGTTGGATGAACGCAAAGAAGGGGATGATTTATTTGAAATTGATGGGATTGCTTGTGTGATCAATCCTGCGCATGCACTCTATCTTTTTGGGATGGAGATTGACTGGAAAAATGGGTTGGATGCCAGGGGCTTTGTTTTTGTTAATCCCAATGCTGCTAGTACCTGTGGGTGTGGCACTTCATTTTCTATCTAAATATTTTTGCTGCATAAAAAAACCTGCTTGTTGAATCAAGCAGGTTTTTATTTTCTATCTATAAAGTAGTTATTTTTTCTTGTTTGCTCCTACGGCATCTACTGAGCCTAGTGGCTTATCTTTTGCTAAGTCAACTAGTACTGGTGCAGCAACGAAAATGGATGAATAAGTACCAGTAATTACTCCAATTAACATTGCGAAGGCGAAACCTCTTGTAACGTCACCGCCAAATATAAAGAGAATCAGTAGGGTGAGAAAAACAGTTAATGATGTCATGATCGTTCTACTCAAGGTATCATTGATAGCCCTGTTTATGATGCCCGCTTTTGTTTCTCCTTTCAATTTTGAAGAGTACTCCCTGATTCTATCGAAAACGATAACCGTATCATTCATTGAAAAACCAATTACGGTTAAAACCGCTGCAATGAAGTGTTGATCAATTTCAAGTGGGAATGGCACAACTCCTTTTAAGAATGAGAATACTGCAAGGGTAACAAAAACGTCATGTAATAAGGCAATAATTGTTCCCAGTGAATATCTCCAATCACGGAAGCGAAGGAAAATATAAAGGAAAATTGCTAACATGGCGAATATTGTTGCTTTTACAGCTCCTTTTTTCAAGTCATCTGAAATGGAAGGCAATACCGTTTGTGAACTTTGTTTGTAATTTTTATTGAAATCGGCAAATGTAACACCTGCAGGTAATTGTGTTTTTAATCCTTCGTATAGCTTATTTATCACAATTGAATCTGCACTTTTGCTAGTGTTATCAATCATATAAGAAGTGGTGATATTAAGCGTTTTGTTGTCACCTACAGTTTTAATAACTGGAGATTCTTCAAAAACCTGTTGCAATGAAGTTCTGATTGCTTCATTTTGGGTTGGCTTGTCAAATCTCACAGTATAGCTTCTTCCACCCTTGTATTCTACACCTTCATCGAAGCCATTGAAATAGGCACCGACACCCATTATCAATACGACAACAGAAATGAAATATGCTACTTTTCTGTATTCAATAAATTTGAAATTAGCATGTTTGAAAACACTTTTACTTGTTTTGGTAAAGTATTCAAAGTGCCTATTTTTCTTAGTCCAAAAATCAGTAATCAATCTTGAAATTAAGATTCCACAGAATAAGGAAAGTATGATTCCTAAAATTTGTGTTGTAGCAAATCCTAAAACAGGACCCAATCCAAAATAGAAAAGAATAACTGCTGTTAGTAGGGTAGTGATATGGGCATCCAATACTGGAGCCATAGACCTTTTATATCCTTCTGAAACGGCTGTAGCATAACTTTTACCTAATGAAAGTTCTTCTTTAATCCTTTCAAAGATGATTACGTTGGTGTCAACAGCCATACCAATTGTTAGAACCAAGCCGGCAATACCGGGAGCCGTTAAGGTGGCGCCCAATGCACTCAATACGCCCACCGTAAACAGGAGGTTTAAGATCAGGGCAATGTTTGCAACCCATCCTGCAGTATTGTAGTAAATAAGCATTAACAAAAATATCACTGCAAAAGAAATTGCAAATGCCATTAAACCACCACTAATTGCTGATGCACCTAGTGTTGGTCCAACTTCTTGTGATTGTACAATTTTTGCAGGGGCTGGTAATTTACCTGACTGAAGTATGTTAGCAAGATCCTGTGCTTCTTCAAGACTAAAGCTTCCAGAGATCTCTGAGTTTCCAGTGGTGATTGGGTTAATTACATTTGGAGCTGAATAAACAACGTTATCAAGTACGATTGCTATTGGCTTACCAACGTTTTCTGTTGTAAGGTCTCCCCAAATACGCTCTCCTTGTTTTGTCATCAACATTTTGATGGCAGGTCTTCCTCTGTCATCATAATCCTGTGACGCCTGTTGAACGCCATCTCCTTCAAGTTTAGCTTTATCAGAACCATCAATTGTTTTCAATGCATAGATAGCTACGATATCACTTCTAACGCCCTTTTCATTCACCTCAGGTATGCCGAAAACAATTTTTACATTTCCAGGGAACTGACTTTTTACAGACTCAATATTCATGTATTCATTGAACAATGAGGTGTCTCTTCCTGCAATATAACCCAATGAAGGCGAGTAGGCCATTTTGCCTTGGGCATCCTGTTGTGGAGGTATTGGTTGAAATATTTTGAAGAAAGATGGAGCACCAGCTTTCGCTGCTGTTGAATCCGCCTTTGTAGAACTTGCTCCTTTTACCAGGTCAGTGATCTTATTTGAAGTAGAGCCTTTAGTAGGGGTTGAAGCTGAATCTACTGGAGCAGTTACAGCTGTATCTTTTTTATTATCAGTATTGGCATAATATGCTTGTAAAGCCTTCTCTGCATCTGTAAAAGGCTTGTTCAATTCTCCAATGTTGTACAATTCCCAGAATTGAAGGTTAGCTGTAGCTTGAAGGTATTTCCTTACACGCTCAGGATCATCTTTTACGCCAGGCAATTCAACGGTAATGATACCCTTGGTTTTGTCTAATTGAATGTTAGGTTGTGCAACACCAAATTGGTCAATACGCTTTCCAAGCACATTGAAAGTGTTACTGATTGCACCATCAGCAGATGCCCTTATTTTTGAGAGTACATCATTGTCTGAATCATCAACTTTTACTGTTCTGCCTCCTGTACCTGCAAATAGGGTAGCCAACTTTCCATTTGGATTTTGTTTTTTATATGCATTTGCAAATAAGGTGATGAAGTCTGCGTCACTATTCGATTTCTCAACAATAGCAGCATTGATAGCATTGTTTAATGTTGGGTCTTTTGGATTGTTCGCTAAAGACCTTAACAGGCCCTCAAGCTCAACTTCAAGAGTAACACTCATTCCGCCTTGAAGGTCTAGACCAAGATTCAATTCTTGTTCTTTCGCTTTTTGGTAAGTTATTTCGCCAGTAATGCCGTAGGTTACAGTTGTTTCCTTGGTGCTATCCAACAATCGGCGAAGCCTCTTGTTGTATTCAAAATCTTTCGTTTCATTATCAGCCTTTTGAAAGCGGGCATTAACAAATGCCTTAGCCTTGTCCTGCTGTGTTTTTTCGTGATTTCTTACCACAAGGGTAAAGTGAAGTTGATAGAATGAGATTAAAATCAGTGCTACCGCAAAAAAACGTACCAAACCTTTCAGTTGCATATAAATTTCGTTTATGCTTTATAATATTTCCCCAAAATTGTATAGGGCGGGCAAAGATAGGGAATTTGAGCTCAATTCCGCCCAAGAAAGCTTGTTTATACCCTCGTTCTATTTTGCTGAATATCAGCAAGAATTTTTCAACTAAGGTCTCTGTTCCTAGAAAATATATAAGGGTTTTAAATCTTTGCTCTTTTCTTTACATTTGTAACAAATATTCGAATATGAAACTTTCTAGTCGCCTCGACCTTTTTGCAGAACCGGAAACACTTAAAATGGCCAAACTTGGTAGGGAATTGAGGGCACAGGGGGCTGATGTAATTGATCTTTCATTAGGAGAGCCTGATTTTGATACTCCGGATCATATCAAGCAAGCGTTAAAAAAAGCAGTTGATGACAACTTTAGTCATTACACCCCAGTAGCTGGTTACCCTGATTTAAGGGAAGCGGTTTGTACCAAATTGAGAAGGGATAATGGGCTTGAATACAAGCAGGAAAATATCCTGGTGTCTACTGGCGCAAAACAAAGTCTTGCTAATGTGGTGATGGCCGTTGTTGACAAGGGAGATGAAGTGGTGATACCAACACCTTATTGGGTAACATACTCTGAAATTGTAAAGCTTGCTGAAGGAAATGTAGTTTTAGTTAGAACGAAGATTGAAAATAAATATAAGCTGACTGCCCAAGAGCTTGAAGCAGCCATTACTGAAAAAACAAGGCTTTTTATTTTTTCTTCCCCTTGTAATCCAAGTGGATCTGTTTATTCAAAAGCAGAGCTTGAAGTGTTGGCAGAAGTATTTAGAAAGCATCCAAAAGTGTTGATCATATCAGATGAGATTTATGAATACATAAACTTTGTTGGTAAGCATGAGAGCATTGCGCAATTTAAAGATTTAAAAGACAGAATTATCATAATTAATGGGTTAAGCAAGGGATATGCTATGACAGGTTATCGATTGGGTTATATTGCTGCTGATCCAGCAATAGTAAAGGCTTGTGAAAAATTACAAGGTCAATACACCAGTGGTGCAAATGCGGTTACACAACGTGGTGCTATAGAGGCTTTAACGGGAGACTTAAAACCAAGTCTCGAGATGAATGTAGAGTTTACCAAGCGTAGGGCTAGAATGCTTGAACTATTGAAGTCAATTCCAGGTGTAAGCATAGCAGAACCTGATGGAGCTTTTTATGTGTTTCCAGTTGTAAATGAGTATTTCGGAAAAAAAGTAGGTGAGGAATTGATAAAAGATGCGGATGACCTATGTATGTATCTTTTGAATACTGCACATGTATCAACAGTAACTGGTCGGGCTTTTGGTGAACCTGATTGTATCAGGATTTCATTTGCTAATAGCATGTCTAAAATTGAAGAAGCCATGTCTAGGATTACCAAAGCAATGGGAGCATTAAAATAATTTCAACTAAAAAGAACTAAAAAAGGCCAGGATATCCTGGCCTTTTTTATGAGCAAAATAATGTTGTTGGAGTTTTTCTAATCATCAATTAAAACACTCTACCAACCAATACCATAATCCTCTCCGTGATTGCTGGATCCACCCCAAAGTGTTCCATGTTTCCAATCAAAATAAATTGCATTTATTGGCCCAGATGTCCTATCATCAAAACTAAGTGTATAGCCCATTTTTTTGAGCGCTGTCCTAACCGCTTCTGGTGTGTTATCTTTTAATAGAATATTACCTGCCCTGGGTTTTCTATCATCTGTTTTGGTGCCGCCCAATGATAGCCAAAGTTGATTGGAATTCAGGTTTGCTGCTTCACAAGCTTGTTGAACAGTCATGCCAAATTCAACCATGTTTAAAAAAAATTGTAAGAGGTTTTGATCTTGAGTATCTCCACCTTGTACTGCAAATGCCAAAAAAGGTTTTCCATCTTTTAGTGCCAATGATGGTGTTAGTGTAACCCTTGGTCGTTTTCCAGGTGCAACAACATTGAATGGATTTATTGTTGAGTCGAGAACAAAACTTTGCATGCGTTGACTCATGCCAACACCTGTTTTTCCTGCTATGCATGCAGGCAGCCATCCTCCACTTGGTGTAATTGATACAACCCATCCTTCTTTATCAGCTGCTTCAACTGAAGTGGTGCCTCGCCATAAACGATCTTGGTAAGCTGCATCATTCATTGCCAGTCCTCCTGAATCATGGGTGGGAACAAAATTTCTTGAAGTTGTATCGAATCCCTGAAACCCACGACTAGCAAGTAGTTTGAGGTATGGGTTGGTTTTCCCTTCATAAGGATAAGGATCTCCAGGTCCAACATTGGCATCATTCATTTGTTTATTTATTTGTGATGCTCTGTATTTTGCATACTCCTTGTTTAGTAAACCTTTAATTGGAATCGAGGGCGAAAAATAGGGATCGCCATAATAAAAATCCCGGTCAGCAAAAGCCATGTTCATGGCCTGGTATACAGTATGTAGGTATTCTGTGCTATTATATCCCATTGGTTTCAAATCAACATTTTCAAGGATATTCAATGCCTGTAACATAGCAGGTCCTTGTGTCCATTCCCTTAGTTTATAAACATCAATTCCTTTGTATGTAGTATGAGTTGGAACTTCTTCAATTGGTTTCCATTTTGCAAGATCTTCCATCGTTACTAACCCGCCTTGTTCTTGAGCACCTCTAACAAATTCTTTTGCAATATCTCCTTTGTAGAAACGATCGTATGCTGCTTGTATAGCTGCTTTTCTTGTAGCTCCTTTTTTCAATGCACCCTGCTCTGCTTCAACCATTTTGTTCAATGTCTCAAGTAAGTCCTTTTGAACAAAAATTTCTCCTGCTTCTGGGGCTTCTCTTTTTTCACCTAAGTGTGGTAAGAAAACCGCTTTGCTGTATGGCCATGTTTTAATCATGTTTTTTCCTCTCTCCATGCTGTTGGCAGTTTGCGCTTCGATAGCATATCCAGATGCTAATTGCATAGCAGGTGCAAGGACTTCTTTAAGACTCATGGTGCCGTACTCTGCTAGCATATGACAGATTCCACCTGGTGTTCCGGGCGTTGTAGCAGCTAGGGGACCGTATTCAGGCGGAAAATCATATCCCTTCCCCTTAAAAAATGCAGGAGTGGCACCTGTTGGTGCTACACCCATTGCATTAATACTTATTACTTTTCCTGTTTTGGGATTGTATATCAACGCCTGGGTTTCTCCGCCCCAGCTCAGTACGTCCCACATGGTACAAGTGGCTGCAAGCATTGCGCAGGCAGCATCTACTGCATTACCTCCCTTTGTGAAAATTGTTGCACCTGCAGTTGCTGCCAAAGGTTTTCCTGTGATGGCCATCCAATTTTTACCATGCAAGGGTGGCTTTTGAGTTTGTTGAGCTACAAGGATATTGATGGTTATCAGCGTAATGAGAATTAGTAGGTTGATTTTTTTCATTTTATTTTTTTATTACTTCACCTTTTTTAATAATAATATCAATGTTTTGAAGCAGGTTGATGTATTTCAACACATCTCCTTTTACGGCAATAATATCAGCTTGCTTTCCTTCTGTTATGGTTCCTAGTTTCTTGTCAACACCCATGAATACTGATGGCCAGTAGGTGGCAGATTTAATTGCCTGTAGTG
>CAMBGO010000125.1 GCA_945866165.1 Chitinophaga pinensis
CAGCACCAAACAATATTGCATCAGATGCTTTCATTTTCTCTAACGTTTCATCAGGCAATGGATTACCCGTTACTTCTATTGCCGCATGGCCAATCAAGGCATCATCATACGTAAAAGTATGTCCGAATTTTTCTGCAATCTTGTCCAACACTTTTTTACCAACCGCAGTAACTTCCTGACCAATGCCGTCTCCAGGAACGATTAAGATTTTTTTATTCACTTGTTTTGTTTTGGATTAAAATATATTCTTGATTTGAAATTAATTCAATTGATCACTAAATAATATTCAACATTTTTTGTGTTGCAATAATCGCAGCAACTGTTTGGTCGCTATCCAATCCGCGCGTCTTAAATTCACGGCCTTTGTAATCCCAAGTAATGATAGTTTCACACAATGCATCACTGCTGCCGCCAGGTGGAATTCGAACCGCATAGTCTGTTAAGATTGGTAGCGTTTTTTTCTTTTTTACATAAATACTTCTTAGGGCATTCATGAAAGCATCGTATTGTCCATCACCTTGCTCATGCTGTTCGAACACATCACCCTCGATATTTATTTGTAGTGTTATAGAGGGCCTCAATTCTTTTGAGTGAGTTAACACATAATTTTCGATTTTCACTTTTTGATTCACAGCACTACCGTCAATAACATCAGAAATTATATAAGGCAGGTCGGATTGGGTTACCACTTCTTTTTTATCACCCAATTCGATGATACGCTGTGTAACACGCTTTAGGTCTGCATCAGACAATTCAATACCAAGTTGTGCAAGGTTATTTTCAATGTTCGACTTACCGCTTGTTTTACCCAAAGCATATTGACGTTTTCTGCCAAAGCGCTCTGGCATCAAATCATTAAAATAAAGATTGTTCTTTTTGTCCCCATCAGCATGTATGCCCGCAGTTTGGGTAAATACATTTTCTCCTACAACAGGCTTATTATCGGGTATGCGAAAACCAGAAAATGTTTCCACCAGCCTACTCACTTGAAACAATGATTTTTCTGCAACACCTGTTTTTACACCTGGCATGAAATCATGCAATACGGCTACAGCGCTCGCCAATGGCGCATTACCAGCCCTTTCACCCATGCCATTGATGGTTAAGTGAATGCCATGAACACCTGCTTTAACTGCTTCCAACACATTGGCTGTGCCAAGATCGTAATCATTGTGACCATGAAAATCAAAATGAATTGTTGGATATTTTTTTATGATCTGGGAAACAAAGTCAAACACCTCTGATGGTTGAAGAATTCCTAGGGTATCTGGCAACATGACCCTCTTGACTGGCTGCTTAGAAATAAATTCAAGATACTTGAAAACATATTCTGGTGAATTACGCATACCATTGCTCCAGTCTTCAAGATATACATTACACTCAATTCCTTTTTTCTTTCCAATAGCAATCACTTTGGCAATTTCAGCAAAGTGTTGCTCAGGTGTTTTTTTTAACTGATGGGTGAGGTGGTTGAGAGAGCCTTTTGTGAGTAAATTCATCACCTTAGCACCTGCCTTAATCATCCACTGAATAGATACTTCGCCATCAACAAAAGTCAACACCTCCACTTTTTTTAATAGCCCTTTTGACTTTGCCCACTTGGTTATTTTCTTTACTGCCTCAAACTCACCATCTGAAACCCTTGCAGAAGCAATTTCAATCCGATCAACCTTTACTTCAGTTAGGAGCAGCTGGGCAATACTTAATTTCTCAGATGAAGAAAATGAAACCCCGCTAGTTTGTTCTCCATCCCGAAGGGTGGTATCCATGATTTCAATATAGCGAGTGGCTTTTGGCATTGGTGTATTTTTAAATCCTATAGGTTTGTATGGCTCCTTATTTAACAAGTAGTTTTGGTTTCAAACTGCTTGATCTCATCACCTATGTTTCGAAGGAAATCGATGTCATCAAAACCATTGATCAGGTTATCTTTTTTATACCCGTTGATGTCAAATGATTCCTTTTCGTTGGTTGAAATGATTGTTACCAACTGAGAAGGTAGGTCAACTTCAATTTGAGCTTGAGGATCTTTTTCAATGGCAGAAAATATTTTGTGCAAGAATCCTTCGGAAACAGTAACAGGAAGGATGCCAATATTCATTGAATTATTTTTGAAGATGTCCGCAAAAAAACTTGAGATAACACACCTGAATCCATAATCATAAATAGCCCAGGCCGCGTGTTCACGGCTGCTGCCACTTCCAAAATTTTTTCCTCCCACTAAGATCTGTCCGTTATATATCGGATTATTCAAAACAAAATCTTCTTTAGGTGTATCATCAGCATTATAACGCCAATCCCTAAAAAGATTGTCACCAAACCCTTCGCGCTTGGTTGCTTTTAAAAACCTTGCTGGGATGATCTGGTCTGTATCTACATTTTCAATAGGAAGTGGTACAGCACTGCTTCGTATGATTGTGAATTTATCGTAAGCCATAATAATGTTTATTAGAGTAGAGTTCTTGGATCTGTGATCACGCCTGTTACAGCTGCTGCAGCGGCAACGAGTGGACTAGCCAGCATGGTTCTTGCACCAGGTCCCTGACGTCCTTCAAAATTTCTATTGCTTGTACTAACTGCATATTTACCAACTGGAATCTTATCGTCATTCATAGCAAGACAAGCAGAACATCCAGGCTGGCGCAATTCAAATCCTGCTTCTGTAAGAATATCCAAGATACCTTCGTCTTTAATTTGCTTTTCAACTACATGTGAACCAGGAACCACCCATGCTGTGATGTTGTCAGCTTTCTTTCTTCCTTTTATGATAGAGGCAAAAGCCCTGAAATCTTCGATGCGGCCATTGGTGCAACTACCAATAAAGACATAGTCAACTTTTTTACCTAGCATTGGCTCATCTTCATTGAAGCCCATATAATCTAGCGATTTGTCGAAGCTTGCTTGACCAGATTCAATTGACTTTGCAGTAGGAATGCGTTGTGAAATACCCATACCCATACCAGGATTTGTTCCATAGGTAATCATAGGTTCAATATCTTTCCCTTCAAAATGATACTCTTTATCAAATACAGACCCAGCATCGGTTTTAAGGGTTTTCCAATAAGCCAAGGCTGTTTCCCATGCCTCACCTGTTGGAGCTTTCTCTCTTCCTTTTATGTACGCAAAAGTTGTTTCATCAGGGGCAATCATGCCACCCCTCGCACCCATTTCAATACTCATATTGCAAACCGTCATGCGACCTTCCATGCTCATATTTTCAAAAACAGAACCTGCAAATTCAACAAAATAACCAGTAGCCCCAGCAGCAGTTAGTTTTGAAATGATATATAGAACTGCATCTTTTGGCGTAACGCCGTTTTGCAAGGCTCCATTGATATTAATTCGCATCTTCTTTGCCTTGGGCTGCATGATACATTGTGAAGCAAGTACCATTTCAACTTCCGAAGTTCCAATACCAAATGCAATACATCCAAAAGCACCATGGGTAGAAGTATGAGAGTCGCCACAAACAATCGTCATGCCCGGCAAGGTGATGCCATTTTCGGGTCCGACTACATGCACAATTCCATTTTTTGGATTACCAAGTCCCCAATGGGAGATGCCATATTGAGCAGTATTTTCTTCCAATGCTTTCAACTGATTGGCTGAAAGGACGTCCTGTACTGGTAAATGCTGATTGATAGTAGGCGTATTGTGATCTGCAGTGGCAAATGTCTTTTCAGGAAACATCACCCCAACACCCCTGGTTTTTAATCCAAGGAATGCAACTGGACTAGTTACTTCATGTATAAAATGTCTGTCAATGAACAACACATCAGGTCCATCACTAACTTTTTTTACCACATGGCCTTCCCATACTTTGTCAAATAATGTTTGCGGATTGGTACTCATTTTGCAAAATATTATATCATTTCTTTGAATCTGTTTAAAACAGAATGCAAATTTCCGATAAAATATGCTAAAATCCCCACAAATATGGAATTATATATTTCCTGTAGTTTATCAAGAAACAAGAATACATAGCTATTGAAAGCAAGAAAACCTCTTTTAAAATAAAAAACATAGAAAATCACGCCAGAAAAACATGACTGAAACCAACTTTGCTTATGCAGAGAAAGAGATTAGAGGAAAATAACGCTGTTGCTACCGCCAAAGACATTGGGAACTTCGCTGTCGGCCTCAGGTTCGTTCAACCAGGCAATGTTATTTATTAGGTATTTGAACTCATGACTAGATTCTTTTGGAAGATTTACGTCAGCTGAGAAACTCCCGTCTTTTTTCTTGCTCATAATGATTGAATTTTCCCAATCACTGTTTAATCCACGTATTTCAACCACTTTAGCGTCAGATGGCGCCATGATAAACTTAACTTTGCAGTAGTTCTTTGTCTTGTAATAAGTTTTTTGCAACATAACTCAGGTTTATTTGTATAAACTATATCAGCAAAATTATAAAAGGTAACCCAATGCCAGCATGATTGTAATCATAAAAAATTATTAAGTAACAGATTATACATTTGTATTTAGTTAAATAGATTGTATTTTTTTTAACATAATGAGTTTAAACTTTACATGGAATTAATATCTATACATTTAAATAAAACAAAATGGATCGTAAAGCTTTTCTTGCACAATTAGGTCTAGGCAGTTCAGCTATTTTTGCTGCCACTTGCATGCAGGCATGCTCTAAGTCTGAAACAAACACAAATACTCCTACTGCTGTTGATTTTACGTTGGATTTGAATAATGCAGCAAATGCCTCATTGAAAAATCCTGGTGGTTTCATTATTTTTCAAGGTCTTATTGTTGCACAAACTACAAGTGGAAGTTACCTCGCAGTGTCGGCAGCTTGCCCACACGAACAGGTAAATGTTGAATACCAGGGAGCGAAAAATCAATTTTATTGTCCCAGGCACTCCTCTTATTTTACATCAACAGGAAGTTTCATTTCAGGCCCTGCCAATGGAAAAGGCCTAGTGCAATACAAAACCTCACTCAATGGAAACTCACTTAGAGTGTATGCATAAATGATTATTAAAAAACCTCCAATGAGATTAATCTTTGTTTTGTTTTTTTCAATTTCTTGCTTTCAACTTGTAGCACAAGATGACTTATTAAAAGACCTGATGCAAACACAGGATACAACTACCTCGCTACTTCCAAAAAAGATGTTATTTACACAACGTATCTTTTGGGGAGAACATGGATTGCTCAGAGGGGTATCGCCACTTACTGCAGTGAACCGTGAAAAGGAACTTAAGCTCAGAAGGGGAATGCTCGTAACCCACCAGGTACTTGGATTTGTAACCCTCGGCGGAATGGTTGGCCAAGGTATCGTTGGAAGCAGATTATACAATGCAAAAGGAGATAAATACAGTAGCCTCAAAGACATCCACGAAGGGCTTGGTGTAGCAGTTAACTTTACTTACTCTACAACAGCCATCATGTCGCTTTTCACCCCACCACCACTGATTAACCGAGACAAAAGAGCATCATCAATCAGGGTCCATAAATGGCTATCTGTTTTACATATGTCGGGAATGATTGCTACAAATGTATTGGCAGGCATGATTCAAGACCACCCCAATCTTAAACCCTATCATCGAGCAGCGGCATACACCACATTTGCAAGCTATGCAGCTGCAGTCGTTGCGATAAAATTTTAAATTATGCGTTTACTATTATTACTCCTGCTTGTGCCATCAATGATGATTGCACAAACCAAAAAGCCTTTTGATAATAAAAATTCTTTTGTTAGCTATGAAATGCATCACATCCTTCACACATGGGTGGGCACTTCAAAGGAATTAAATGGCGTGGTGCAACTTGGAGCAGATGGGAAAATTGAAAAGGTGGCATTGGTTTCAAAAGTTTCAGCATTCGACTCAAAAAATTCAAACAGGGATGCACACATGATGGAAGTAACAGAAGCACTTAAGTATCCAACGATTAGTTTTTATAGTACTTCTGTAGTTGAATCAAAACCAGGTGAACTGGATGTAAAAGGCGTGTTGCAATTTCATGGAGTCAATAAAGAAACAGTATTCAAGGCAAATGCTGCATCGAAAGGTGGGGCAGCCATAGTGAGTGGCGATCTGATTTTTTTACTTGAAGACTATAAAATTCAACGACCTTCTTTCATGCTCAACAAGGTTGATAATGAAGTGAAAGTAAAATTTGAAGTTCATTATTAATTTCTTTCCTACACAAGAATTATATTTATATGACAAACATATCATATGAATAAAAGATCCTTCATAAAAAATCTCGCATTAACCGGCATTGGAACTCCCTTGGGGTTGGAGGCTATGGCTTCCATATTTAATACAAAAAAAAATATCCCGGCAGATATATTGGCATCTGATGATGCATTTTGGAAAAGTATTCGTGAACAATATTTATTAAAGCCAGATTATATTAACCTGGAAAACGGTTATTACAACTTCGTTCCGCAACCTATTCTAGAAAAATTCATCTCACATGTTAAAGAGGTCAATTACCAAGGATCTTATTACATGAGAACAGTGCAATTTGATAACAAAAAAAGAATTGCATCAAAGCTTGCAGAACTAGGTGGTTGTTCCCCTGAAGAAATGATGATCACAAGAAATGCCACGGAATCACTTGATATGATTATTGGTGGGCAGGATTGGCAGAGAGGTGATGAAGCAGTAATGGCAGAACAGGATTATGGCTCTATGCTAGACATGTTCAAACAAATTGAAAAAAGATATGGCGTCGTAAATAAAATCATTTCTGTTCCCAATCATCCATCATCAGACGAAGAGATTGTTTCACTTTACGAAAAAGCCATCACACCCAAAACAAAGTTGTTGATGGTTGGACACATGATCAATATTACAGGACAAATTCTTCCAATTAGAAAGATTTGTGACATGGCCCATGCGAAAGGTGTTGAAGTATTGGTTGATGGAGCACATGCTTTTGCACATATTCAATACAAGATCAGCGACCTGAACTGTGATTATTATGGCGCATCCCTTCACAAGTGGTTAAGCGTTCCATTGGGTGCGGGAATACT
>CAMBGO010000126.1 GCA_945866165.1 Chitinophaga pinensis
GAGACTGGTGGGATGTAACTGAATATGTTGTGTTGGTTGAGCCAGACTATAACAATAAGTCAATAAAAGGCAAAACGGATATTGGCTTCAAAGTAATCAATCCTGGCAAATTGATGCAAATTGACCTTCAGGAACCCATGAAGTTAACCAACGCCTATTTGGGCGATATCAAATTAAATTTCAAAAGGGAAGGCAATGTATTTTTTATCGAAATGCCAACGGAGTTGACAAAGGGAAGCACCCATAAACTTGCCCTAGCCTATGAAGGAAACGTAACAATTGCAAAAAAAGCTCCATGGGATGGTGGATGGATTTTTACGAAAGATAAGCTAGGCAGGCCCTGGATGACAGTTGCCTGTCAGGGTTTGGGTGCGAGCGTATGGTTTCCATGCAAGGACCATCAGGGTGATGAACCCGAGAATGGATCAACACTAAAAATATCCGTTCCAGATAGCTTGGTTGCTGTTGGCAACGGCAGATTGATCAGTAAAAAAATATTCAAACAGGGATGGACAACATATGAATGGAAAGTCATCAATCCAATAAACAATTATAATATCATCCCCTATATCGGAAAGTATGTTGAGTTCGGTGAATCATATCCTGGAGTGAACGGAAAACTAGATTGCAGCTACTGGGTAATGGATTATAATATTGATAAAGCTAAGGTGCATTTCAATCAAGTCCCATTCATGTTAAAAGCATTTGAATCAAGTTTTGGTCCTTACCCTTTTTACGAGGATAGCTATAAACTTGTTGAAACACCTCATTTAGGAATGGAACATCAGAGTGCAGTAGCCTATGGCAATGAATACATGAATGGGTACCGAGGAAGAGATCTTTCAGGAACAGGTTGGGGCAATAAATGGGATTTCATCATTGTACATGAAAGTGGACACGAGTGGTTTGGCAACAGCATTACGGCGAATGACATTGCTGATATGTGGATACATGAAGGATTTACAAACTACTCAGAAACGGTGTTCACTACTTTTCAACATGGAAAAGAAGCTGGTGATGCCTATGTGCAAGGAACAAGAAAATTGATTGCTAATGAAACTCCTATTATAGGTTACTATGGCGTAAACAACGAAGGTTCAGGTGATATGTATTATAAAGGAGGGAACCTCATTCATTACGTTAAACAACTATTTGACAATGATGAAAACTTTTTTGTAGCACTTCGAGAAATGAACAAACAGTTCTTTCATCAAATTGTAACCACAAAACAAATTGAAAATTTTTGGAGTAATCAAACGGGCAAGGATCTATCAAGGCTTTTTGATCAATATCTAAGAAATACGGCAATTCCTATATTAGAAGTAAAGAAAATCAATCAGGGCATTCAGTATAAATGGACCAACTGTATCAAAGGTTATAATGCACCAGTAAAAATTATTTTAAATGGTCAACCTATATGGGTCAACCCACAACAAAATTGGCAATCATCTTATATTGGTAAAAACATAGATACAATTCTGTTGGACCCGAATTTTTATTGTGGGCTGAAGCAAATAGAATAAAAAAGAATTCAATTTAATCTCTAAAAACAAATACATTCAAATCATAATTATCTTCTCATAATAGAAGTATCAATACAAGTGCAATTATAAGAATTGCGCCAACTGACAAGAATATACCGCCACTTCCATGTATTAATGATTTTTTGATAGAACGAACCTCATTCCGTAGCTCTTTTTTTTGGGAATTATCCAATGCTGTTTTGTCCATTTCTTTTATTTCGCTTAATCGAGAAAGCAATGAATCTGAATGCTTCTTCTCAATTTTATCTCTACGCAATACAGAAGTTAGGCCTGGATTTACAGATGCATCAGAAACTAGTGAGTTACAAGTTAATATCAGCATTAAAGCTGTTGAATAAACAGTGGTTTTTTTCATAATATTTTATTTAGAGGTGATTTTATCGTTGTATAATCCTAAGCAAGATTGCAATTACAGCAATGACAAGAAGTAGGTGAATAAGGCCTCCAGCACCATATCCAATATAACCTATAGCCCACCCAATAACAAGCAATACTGCAATAAAGTATAATATATTATTCATGATAATTGATTTTAAAACTGGATTATTAATTTTCCCTAGTAATTAATGATAGTTCAAATTAAATTGGGATTGTAACAACACAAAGGTTCACAAAAACCATAACCTCACAATGCAATACTTATGAAATTTATTGCATTACTATTTTTTAATATGAATCACATCGAGGATAATAGAAAAATGAAACTTAAATAAGTTCTAACCGCATTAAACATAGTTTGAAATAATTTGCGATATCTCTAACCTTAGAAAAGTAAATCACTTGAATAAAAAAACATTACGCCCTAAAAAGGCATTGATAATTTATTAGTAAATCTAGAAAACAGAAAAACAACATCCTATACAATATACTATTTCAGTAACCTTTATTTAGTAAAAATAAAAAGAGAAATAAAACCATCGAAGAAGTTGTGATATAATGCAATGCAGAATTACATTTGTAAAATTCATTAAAGCTACAATGGCATTCTGCCAATTTTAACTAGTCTGTTTTTCCAATATGTTTCATTTAAATCGCTGATAGTAACTCCCACTGAAGTTGAAGCATGAACAAATTTATTATTGGCAAGATACATACCTACATGCGATACACCGCCGCGTCGGGTATGAAAAAAAACAAGATCGCCTTCTTGTATTTCATCTTTTGATATAGGAGAACAAAAACTCGCTTGCTCTTTGGATGTTCTTGGCAATCGCTTCTGAAAAGTTTCCAAGGTGATATTCCTAACAAACCCAGAACAATCAACACCACTAAAATCATTTCCCCCAATACGATACGGCGTTGCCCACCACTTGGTAATATATTCAAAAAGACGTTGGTTTTTTATGGCTTCCACTTCTATATCCAACAACAATGAGTAACGAAAGGCAGAAGGCAGGTACTGCTCTATATCTTCTATACGATTATAAGTAACATTGGCTTTTTTGTCTATCACTTCAACCTTGTCCTCACGAATGTTACTATAAATTTTATTAGATATTGAAGTTGGCTCAACCGTAATTGAAACTTGATTCATAAATGGTCCACCATTATTACTATGCACCGATTTAGGAACTGGCTTCAAAAGACTACAGGAAGTCATTATATATGAAATTATTAAAATATATAATATTCTAGAAATGAGCATTCTGTACAAAGTAGGCTGGTTTAAAGTGTGGAAAACCACATTGTTACAAATATAGAATATTCACGAAATTCGTATTCTTTTCCCATTATCCAATATGTCGAATTTTTCACACCTCCACGTACACACTCAATACTCTCTGTTGGATGGCGCTGCAAGCATCAGTTCCCTCTATAACAAAGCCATATCAGACAATATGCCAGCCGTGGCTATAACAGACCATGGCAATATGTTTGGCGTTTTTCAATTTGTTGCAGAAGCATTCAAACATAAAACTGATCCTACGCAAAAGGACAGTCCCCTAAAAGTAAAGCCAATTGTCGGTTGCGAATTTTATATCACGGAGAACAGACATAGAAAAACTTTTTCCAAGGAAGATCGTGACCCAAGACATCATCAAATTCTCTTAGCAAAAAATGAGATCGGATATAAAAACCTCGTGAAACTAACATCACTGGGATATATAGAAGGATTATACAGCAAGTACCCTAGAATTGACAAAGAGCTAATTCATAAATACCATGAAGGACTGATTGCAACAACATGTTGTCTGGGTGCATTGGTACCGCAAACTATTATTAGAAAAGGAGAGGAAGATGCTGAAAACGAATTCAAGTGGTGGTTGAATATATTTCAAGAAGATTATTATGTTGAATTGCAACGCCATGGCATGGAAGAGCAGGAAAGAGTCAACAAAGTGTTATTGAAATTCGCCAAAAAATACAATGTAAAAGTAATTGCATCAAACGACTCACATTATGTAGACCAGAAAGATTTCAATGCACATGATATTTTGTTATGCATCAATACCGGAGAAAAAATTTCTACACCAGCTGCACGGGAATTTGGCGATGATGATAGCAGTACAAAAAATAAAAGATTTGCCTTCCCAAACGATCAATTTTTTTTCAAGACAACGGAAGAAATGAAAACAGCCTTTCATGATCTTGAAGAGGCTATTGATAACACAAACGAAATTGTTGATAAGGTTGATATACTTGATTTAAAAAGGGACATACTTCTACCCCATTTCGTGGTACCTCCAAAATTCAAATCACAAGATGAATACCTTGAGCATATCACGCAGGAAGGTGCTCGAAAAAGATATGATATTATTACTCCAGAAATTGAGGAGCGAATCGCATTTGAGTTATTTACGATTAGGACAATGGGATTTGCGGGTTATTTCTTAATAGTATCTGATTTTATAAAAGCAGGAAGGGATCTCGGTGTATTCATCGGACCCGGACGTGGTTCTGCTGCCGGCAGCGTTGTTGCATTTTGCATAGGCATAACCAATATCGACCCAATAAAATACCAATTACTTTTTGAGCGTTTCTTAAACCCAGATCGTAAGAGCATGCCCGATATTGATACGGACTTTGATGATGAAGGCAGGCAAAAAGTGATTGACTATGTAGTTGAAAAATACGGTAAAAACCAAGTGGCCCAAATCATCACTTATGGTACAATGGCTGCAAAAATGAGTATCAAGGATGTAGCTAGAACCATGGACCTGCCGCTGCCTGAATCCAATTTATTGGCAAAATTCATTCCTGAAAAACCCGGTATTTCATTAAAAAGATTTCTGCATGCCCCATTAACTGGTGAAAATAGCTTGCAGGAAAAAGAAACGCTGAATCCCGATGAAATAGAAAATGCAAAGAAACTAAGAGAAATATATAATGGGAAAGACATCAGAAGTGCTGTGCTCCATGAAGCAGAAATTCTAGAAGGATCTGTTAGAAATACAGGCATCCATGCCGCAGGAATCATCATTGCACCCAAAGACCTCACTGAACTATTACCAGTTTGCATTGCCAAGGATTCACCTATGTGGGTAACTCAAATTGAAGGAAGCGTAATTGAAGATGCAGGGGTAATCAAAATGGACTTCCTGGGATTAAAAACACTCAATGTTATAAAAACGAGTCTGGCACTCATTAAAATGAATTATGGTATTGAGATAGATATAGAAACTATTCCACTTGATGATGAAAATACTTTCAAGCTTTATCAAAAAGGTGAAACAATTGGAACATTCCAGTTTGAAAGCACCGGTATGCAAAAATACCTTCGTGACCTCAAGCCCGATAAATTTGAAGACCTCATTGCAATGAATGCATTGTATCGTCCTGGACCATTGGAATACATCCCAAATTTCATCAACCGCAAACATGGAAGAGAAGCAATAACCTATGACCTGGAAGAAATGCAAGAATACTTGCAAGAAACCTATGGCATCACTGTATACCAGGAACAGGTAATGTTGTTGGCACAAAAGCTAGCTGGCTTTAGCAAAGGCGATGCTGATGTATTGAGAAAGGCAATGGGTAAGAAACAAAAATCAGTCCTAGACAAGATGAAAGGACAATTCATTAACAGTGCTTCCGCAAAAGGATTTCCAGAAGATAAATTGCAAAAAATTTGGACAGATTGGGAAGCATTCGCACAATATGCTTTCAATAAATCACATAGTACTTGCTATGCTTACATAGCTTATCAAACTGCTTATCTTAAATCCCACTACCCATCAGAATTCATGGCGGCGGTATTAAACCATGCTGGCAGTATTGAAAAAATCACCTTCTTCATGGAAGAATGTAATCGAATGGGGTTGAGTGTACTGGGACCAGATATCAATGAATCGCTGAAAGGTTTTGCTGTTAATAAAAAGGGTGAAATAAGAATCGGATTAGGTGGCTTAAAAGGAGTTGGAGAAGCAGCTGTTGAATCTATGATTGCAGAAAGAATTAAAAACGGTGCATTTGCTTCTATATATGACTTGGTAAAACGAGTTAATCAAAGAACCACAAATAAAAAATCACTTGAAAGTCTTGCCATGTCGGGCGCATTTGACTGCTTCCCAGAACTTCATAGGGCACAATACTTTCACCAACCTGAAGGTGATAGTTCATCAGGACTAGAAAAAATTATTCGGTTCGGCAACATTTGGCAAAATCAATCGGGCTCAAATCAAAATACCTTATTTGGAGACTTATCCATCGTTCATGAAATTCCTTCACCTAAAATACCCGATTGTGCGCCCTGGTCACTTACGGAAATACTTGATAAAGAAAAGGATGTTACAGGAATGTTCTTAAGCGGTCACCCACTTGATCACTTCAGGTTTGAAATGAAACACTATGGAATTGTACCCATCGTCGACTACAACGAATTCAAGGAAGGAATCGAAATAAACCCCAATCCCGGACAGGTCTTTAAGTTGGCGGGGCTTGTAACCAGTTCACAACACAAGATTTCTAGGGCAGGAAAAAAATATGGCAGTCTTACCATCGAAGATTTTTCAGGAAGAGTGGAATTGACCCTTTTTGGAGAACAGTATGTTCGTTTTTCCAACTATATGATTGCCGGAAACTGCATTCATGTAAAAGGAAACTTTGAAAAATGGGAAAGCAGGAATGAATGGAATTTCAGGGTTCAAGACATTTGTTTGTTAGAAACAATTAAACGAGCCTATACCAAGCAGTTAAAACTCGCATTGCAACCGGGAGTAATTACACCCAATCAAATCGATTTTTTACAAAAGAACATGAAAAGCCACCCGGGAAAAAGCAGGCTAAAAATGATCTTGTTTGACCAAGTGGAAAAGCTCTTGGTAGAACTGAGAACAATTGAGAAAGGGTTTGAGATGAATGACGAAATGACTGCTTTTTTAGAAAAACATCCTGAGATTGAGGTTAAAGTTGACATCCTATAATATTAGGGAGACAGTTTGCCTTAATCTTAAAAAATGGAGCTAATTTTGTAAGTGTTAGGTAAATCATATTAAAATAAAAATAT
>CAMBGO010000127.1 GCA_945866165.1 Chitinophaga pinensis
AGTCGTTTAGATGTTTAGGGCTATTCTAAATACAGTTTAGTTGTTTAGTCGTTTAGATGTTTAGGGCTATTCTAAATACAGTTTAGTTGTTTAGGCGTTTAGATGTTTAGAATAACACCTAAACCCTAAACACCTAAACGACTAAACAACTAAACTCTCCTAAACTCTCCTAAACCCCATCAAATACGCCCTTCCAACCATCTCCTTCAAAAAACCTCCCCAAGCATCAAATGCCCAGGCAGCTGGAATGATGGAATCAATACTAAAACGAATAGATGAAGGTAAAATCGAAAAGGCACAAGGGTAGGGCCTTACATTAAATCCAGCTTTTTCAAACGTCTCCTTGGCCCGCGGCATGTGAAAGGCTGAAGTGATGAGCACCACCTTATTTTTTTTCAGACCCAAACTATCAAGTATCTTATACGAGAATGCTGCATTCTCAATGGTATTGCGCGAATTTCCCTCAATAAAAATATCTGATGAAGGAACACCTAAGTCCTTTAAGATTGATGCAACAAATTCCGCTTCTACAAAATCATCTTCATTGTTAAAACCATTTTGACCACCTGAAACAATAATCTTTTTAATAAACCCTTTTTTATACAACCAGGCTACCTGAATAAAGCGATCAGACGACATGTTAAAATGCCCTGCCTTGTTAACCTTGTCGTATGAAGTATATCCTCCAAGTACTACACCAACCTCATATCTTTCATTTGCATTCATTGGCATCGGTGGTGTATGAAATGGATATTGAAGGATTGTGATTAGCCACGGATTTGAAAAAAATAGCATCATGAAAAGCACGATTGCATAAAGCTTTTTTCTTGTTTTATGTTGTCGCTGATACAATGCAACAACACTTAGTGCAATTATCCATAAAAATGGATTGAGAATAAACCCAATAATTTTTGTGATGATAAACATGATATAAAAATGCCGGTGTGTTACACCGGCACCTATTAGTTTTTAATGATTTTTTTGGTGAACTGGTATTTTCTGTCGCTGCTGGTGATCGTTAACACATAAGTACCACGCATCAAATTATTCATCGGCACCCTACCATTTTCATATCCAGTAACACGTTGGTAAACAACCGCACCATTTATTGAAGTGACTTGTATATTTAGTTTTTTCACTGTACTCATATTTCCAGTTTGGAATTGCAATACATCATTTACAATGGTTGGGTAGGCATTGCGAATGAAATTATCATTGTTCCTTATTGGTTCAGTAATAGCTGTTACAGGTCCACCACCTCCGCTACCACCACCATTGCTGATTGTTGCATTTCCTATATAAGCCACAAACATTCCATTACCATGGGTGCCTACAACAAGTGTATTGTCTGACCAACGATATGCAAGTGAATTCACAATCGCCGTATTCATCATAACCGAAGGCTGACCTGCCGCTCCTACTTCTCTTGTCCATACTGTACTTTGTTCAGCAATGCTTGAAGTGCTGAATAATCCTGTTGAGGTTCCAACATAATATTCAACGCCAGTTGTTTTTACAACAATTTCACAAGACCTCACAGACGGAACACTGAGGTTCCCTTCAATAATTTGCCATGTTGGTTGCGCTGCTGTTGCATTGCCTGTCCAAAAAATACTGTTCACTCCATAGTTTGATACCACAGCCATTACCGTATCCTGGTTTCTTGAATTGACAGAAATATCAGTAACAACACCAGCAGACATTCCAACAGGTGTGATATCTGTTGGAGTGGCATCAACTGATGCACCTTGTGGATCTTTCATTCTATAAACTTTACCGGAACTGGTGCCAATATATAAATGGCTATTTGAGGTATAAGCCCCCCTTGTTGTAGCAAGTGAAAATATACTTCCAGAAACCACCTGTGATATACCTGGCATCAATGTCCAATTAGATGGTGTAACGGCAGTTGAGTTAGCTGTTCTAAAGATACTATCCTCTGAAACATAATACATGTAATCTGTATTGTCTTGATCTAGGTGAAAATAAGTAATGAATTCTCCTTCACCTGCACCGCTTGGTTTGATGGAAGTATAGAATGAACCATTGTCATAGGGCGGAAACATACTCAACCTATAAACTTGTCCACTTTGTGCTGCACAAAAAAGATGCTGTTGTCCGTTACCATTCTTTTTGGTCAAGCCAACTTGACAACCATCGCCACCGAGCAAGATATAATGATCATTGCTGTCGGGTAGTATATCTATCAATCCATTGATATCCCTAAATGTTGTTGAATTGTCTTGGGCACCTCCAAAGAAGACCCTGCTTCCCGGTGTTGGGTCAATACCTACATGATAATATTGTAGAGATTGATATTGGCTATTGGCATTAATCCAATTGGGCTTAGTCTGAGTAACGTCCTCTATAAATGCAAGTCCACCATCTGAGCCAATAAGAACTTTTTTGGGATCAGTAGGATCAAATGAAAAGCTATGATTGTCAGCATGACTTATTTGATCAACATCTGTATAGGTATCAGAATCTATTCCTCCAGCAAATGTCACATTTGTTTTCGTTGAAAATCCATCGGTGGACCTGAATAGATTTACTCCTCCAACAAATACAACGCTATCGTTAGTTGGTTGTACAGCCAGCAACATATTGTAGCCATTTTGTCCTTCGAAATATTTTTGTGTGGTAGCACCTGCTATTCTTTTTGCCACAAGATTGTCTGAAAGCTTTGTCCATTTGTAAGTGGAATTGCTCATGTCGCATTTAAAGAGGTCAGCCTCTGGTTTGGAGGCGCTGACTGATTCAGAATTTTCTATGAGCGTGTATAGAATATTTTCATTGGATGGTGCTGTAGCCAACACTATCCTTCCCCAACCAGCTACAAATTCAGTCGCATTGGATTCGCTTGGAGTGAGGTCGTATGGTTTCCATCCGGCAACAGAATCTGCTGTATTTTCAACGCCACCAGCAATTCGAGTGTAACTATCTTTATTTCCAGACGTTGAAATAAAAATACCCGCTAAGTTTCTATCAGGATTTCTGCCTGTCATAGCAACAATGATGGCAGATCCGTCTTTTTTAATCACTAGATCTGCAATCCCACCAACACCCGTAGCAGTAACGCTGCTTTCAAATACGCTTGTCCAGGTATTCCCACCGTCAGATGACCGTACAATTCTTCTGTGTATTGCTGCATAAACATCTCCTGTAACTGGGTGCACAGCCAATTTGTGAATAAAATTCCACTGTGATTGGAAGGTGGTGGTATTTGCAACATTTGTTGAAGCTAGCTTGCTCCACGTAGCTCCTCCATTAGTAGATTTAAAAATGCCATTTCCATAAACAAATGCCGATGGATAGCTAGCGGAAGCTCCGATAGGTTCACCCGTTCCTGCATACCAGGTATCTTTATTGATTGGATCTTGTGCTATACATGAAACGCTTCTTACTTCTTCTGTTGGATGTACGAATTTCCAACTAATTCCTCCGTCTATAGACCTAAAGATGCCCCCATTGATACCACCAGCTATGATAATTTTATTGTTACCAGTGCCATACCTTGAATCAAACGCAACTGCTCTTGTTCTTCCTCCATTTTGTGTTGGACCTGCAGCGACATAACTATTTCCAGCAAGTGAACTATTATAATTGTTACTCTCACCAAAAAGTGGAAGGCTACCGCTGTTTGCACTAGATTGTATTGCTGGCATGCTAAAGAGTCCGTTTCTTTTTATTGGCATGCTTCTAACCCAGGTCAGTTCTTTGTTTCTAATTCCCTCTGGAATTTTACCTGTTTTTGGGTCGCGCAACAAAAGCCATTCGTAGCGAGCTCTTTTTTGTGAGTTGCTCGTCTCCATATTCTCATCACCATCACCATTTAAAATGGTGAGATTTTTTTTGTTTTTAGGAATCTTTTCATCGGGATTTAATAGTTGATATCCAATGAAAAAGGCCAATACTAAAGTCATAGCCGCCAATCCAATTCCTTTTAATTTCATACGTTATTTTAAGTAAGAGCAATTTAAATCATTTTTTAGGCTCTCCAAGCAATTGTTTAATAAATACTTATTCGATTTTATCTACTTTAATAATGGTATCTTTGCTTCCTTTTTTGAGCGGATGAATTTGGAGTTTTTATTGGAACAATTCGGACAATCCCCCCGTACGCAAGAGGTTGCGGACAAACTTCGTTCGCCCATACCCCAATGTATCGCTTGCAGTCAACTTGCCGGCAGTTCAGTTTCTTTCCTTTTTTCTTCCCTTTACTCAAACCCGGACCTTAAAGAGTTTAATCACATGGTTATTCTTGAGGACGCTGAAGAGGCGGCTTATTTTCACAATGACATTGAAAGCCTGATTAACCCCATTGACCTGTTTTATTTTCCATCTTCCTTCAAATCAAATAAAAATTTCAAAGCACAGAGTAGCAGCCACATCATGTTGCGAACCGAAATGCTGACCAGGCTTGCTTCAGGTGGAAATAAAAAAATTATTGTTACCTATCCCGAAGCATTGATGGAGAAGGTGGTGCGTTCCACTACCTTGATGGAAAAGATTATTTTAATCAAAGTGAACGAGCTTCTCAATACAACTAGTTTGATGGAACGCTTAGTGGGATTGGGTTTCGAAAGAACAGATTTTGTTTATGAGCCTGGCCAGTTTTCCATGCGCGGTGGAATATTCGATATTTATTCCTTTGGAAATGAAAAGCCATATCGAATTGAGTTATTTGGCGATGAAGTAGATTCTATCCGAATATTTGACCCTGAAACACAATTGAGTGAGCGCAAGCTTTTGCAGGTAAGCATCATTCCCAATGCAGATGGAATTACTGATGAACAGGAAAAAATATCTTTTTTTGATTTTATTCCATCCAACACAATTATTTATGCATCGGGTTGGCAATTATTTTTAGATCGGTATCAGGACAACCATGACAACCTCTTGCTTTTCTTGGATCGCAAAACTGAGGTGCCAGCATCCGATACAGAAGAAAAATTTATTGAACCTGCACTAAAAGACTTTACCCCATTTGATGATATGGAAATGGCATTGAAGAAATTCAATGTGGTTGAAATGGCCTTTAGTTCAACACTGCTTAATCCTAGTCACCGCATAGAATTTGATATTCTTCCTCAACCTTCTTTCAACAGGCAATTTCAATTGCTGATTAACGACCTCAAA
Organism: Chitinophaga pinensis; assembly: GCA_945866165.1. Taxonomy (GTDB): domain Bacteria; phylum Bacteroidota; class Bacteroidia; order Chitinophagales; family Chitinophagaceae; genus Pollutibacter. Next base: position 5,140 of record CAMBGO010000127.1, read on the forward strand.
TCGCATGAAGCAGCAACACGCCAGCTTTATATTTTTGCAGAAAATCCGAAGCAGCTAGAACGGCTTCATTCCATCTTCAAAGACCTCAATGCTGAAATACATTTTGTCCCCATCGCAAAATCATTGCACCAGGGATTTGTTGACAAAGCGCAAGGCATTGTGGTGTACACCGACCACCAAATATTTCAGCGTTACCACAAATACAAAATAAAACAAGCCTATAACAAGAGCAAGGCCATAACCATCAGGGCCCTTAAGGAATTGCAGCCGGGAGATTACGTGGTGCACATTGACCATGGTGTTGGTGTGTTCAGTGGATTGCAAAAAGTGCAGAACGGAGGACAAACACAGGAGGCAGTTAGAATTATTTACCGCGACAATGATATTCTTTATGTAAATATCAATTCCCTTCATAAAATTTCAAAATATACAGGTAAGGAAGGGCATGTTCCGAAGGTCAATAAATTAGGAAGTGATGTATGGGTTAAATTAAAAGACAAGACAAAACGAAAAGTAAAAGAGATCGCATTCGACCTCATCAAATTATATGCTGAACGTAAATCGATGGAGGGCTTTGCGCATAGCCAAGATAACTACATGCAAATTGAATTAGAAGCCTCCTTCATATATGAAGACACACCTGATCAAGGCAAGGCTGTAGCTGATGTAAAAAAAGATATGGAAAGTCCGCACCCCATGGACAGACTTGTTTGTGGTGATGTAGGATTTGGAAAGACAGAAGTTGCTGTGAGAGCGGCTTTCAAGACATGTCTTGATGGCAGGCAAGCAGCAGTATTGGTGCCAACAACGATCCTTGCATACCAGCACTATAAAACATTTAGTGAGCGTTTGAAGGATTTTCCTGTTACAATAGAATTTATCAACCGGTTTAAATCTGCCAAAGAGAAAAAAGAAATTCAACAGAAACTTGAAGAAGGTAAAATTGATATCATAATTGGAACACATGGTTTGATAGCAAAAGATGTCAAGTTTAAAGACCTTGGTTTACTGGTTATTGATGAAGAACAAAAATTTGGTGTAGCACATAAAGAAAAAATTAAAACATTTAAAACCAATGTTGACTGTTTAACATTAACGGCCACTCCCATTCCAAGAACATTGCAGTTTAGTTTAATGGGAGCAAGGGATCTTAGTATCATCAATACACCACCACCAAACCGGCAACCCATCCAGACAGAAGTTATTATGTTCAATGAGGACGTAATAAGAGATGCTATTTATTTTGAAACCGAAAGGGGCGGTCAGGTTTTTTTCATTCACAACCGTGTGAATGGTTTACCAGAGATGGCACAGTTGATTAAAAGTCTTTGCCCAGACCTCAGTGTTGGCTTTGCACATGGGCAACTTGAAGGTCATGAGTTGGAAGAACGCATTTTTGATTTCATCTCAAAAAAATACGATGTATTGGTATGTACGAATATTGTTGAGAGTGGCGTTGACATTCCCAACGTAAACACAATTATTATAAGCAATGCGCATCAATTTGGTTTGAGTGATTTACATCAGCTAAGGGGAAGGGTAGGCAGAAGCAATAAGAAAGCATTTTGTTATTTGATGGCACCCCCTATCAGCACATTGCCCAATGATGCAAGAAAAAGATTGCAAACACTGGAGCAACATGCAGAATTGGGAAGTGGCTTCCAGATTGCGATGCGCGATTTAGATATTCGGGGAGCTGGAAACATGTTAGGAGGGGAGCAAAGCGGATTCATGATTGAAATAGGCTTTGAGATGTATCAAAAAATATTGGATGAGGCTATTAGAGAATTGAAACGTACTTCTTTTAGGGAGGTGTTCAAGGACGAAATTAACAAGCAG
>CAMBGO010000128.1 GCA_945866165.1 Chitinophaga pinensis
TGGTTGCACTACACCTACTTGGCCAAAGCAGCCAGTGATGAAGTCAAAGGCTGATATTTTGAAAGCCGGTTTCAATGCAGCAGCACCTGGTCCATTTGAAAAAACCATTTTTGTAAAAATTAAAGGTATTGATGCTCCTTACGAATTGAAAATCAGTGGTGAAGTGATTTCAGCGGCAGAATTTGATAAGGCAAAAAAATAAAAATTAATTAATTCTTGAAGCCCTGTTCATCGAACAGGGCTTTTTTGTTTTAGCTCCTTTTGAATTGTTGATAAATCTGAATATTATTTGGGGGTTACAAAACCTCAGTTTAATAAATTTAGGGTAGATTTGTTTCATGGAGCAAGATGCTGTTTCAATCGACCAGCTTTCATTTGAAGGGTTCAGAGTTGCTGTTCTATCTGACTATAAGTTTGCATTTCAAAGCCGTCAGGCAAGTCTCCTGGGCCGCAAGGAGGTACTTACGGGGAAAGCCAAATTTGGAATTTTTGGTGATGGCAAGGAAATACCTCAAGTGGCCATGGCTAAGTTCTTCCAAAAAGGTGATTTTTATGCAGGCTACTACCGAGATCAAACTTTTGCATTTGCAACTGGTATGGCAACATTGAATCAATTCTTTTCTCAATTATATGCCGATCCCAATCCTGAAAATGACCCTCACAGTGCTGGTCGTCAAATGAATTGTCATTTTTCAAGCCCTTTTATAGATGACGCTGGTTCATTTCTTGACTTGTCACAATTAAAGAACTTCTCAGCTGGCATGGCTCCCACGGCAGGTCATTTTCCCAAGGCTTTGGGATTGGCCTATGCTTCAAAAATATTCAGAAATACTCCTGATGATAGTGCCAACAATAATGTGAAAACAGCTGGCAATGAAGTTGTTTTTTGCACTATTGGTGACGCGTCAACAAGCGAAGGACACTTTTGGGAAACCATGAATGCAGCAGCAGTGAGTCAAGTGCCCATGGCCGTTTTCGTTTGGGACGATGGTTATGGAATTTCTGTCCCCAAAGAATACCAAACCGTAAAGTCATCAGTTTCTACAGCTCTTGCAGGATTTGAAAAGCAGCAGCACACAAATGGTATTTTAATTTATAAGATAAAAGGGTGGGACTATGCAGGTTTGTGTGAAGCATTTGAAGAGGGTATAGCAAAGGCCCGGACAGAACACATTCCTGTTTTATTTCATGTTGAAGAACTCACACAGCCTCAAGGTCATTCAACATCAGGCAGCCATGAAAGATATAAATCACCCGAAAGGCTTCAATGGGAGAGAGAATGGGATTGTTTGCCAAAAATGCGGTCTTGGATAATAGAAAATGCTTTATATAAAGAAGATGAACTTTCAGCAGCTGAAGATGATTTGAGGAAGTTGGTAAACCAAGCGAGGATAGAAGCATGGAAGTTATACGATGAACCAATTCAACAAAGAAAAAAAGAGGTATTGCCATTGTTGGAAGAATTGGCAATGTACTCAGATAAAAAAGATGAAATTCTTTTATTGCACCGAGCCCTCCTTGATAATAATTTTCCTTTTAGAAGAGATGTTGTTGCAGCACTACAGCAGTCGATTTTGATTGCTAACGAAAGGTCAACATCACATCATGCAATAGATAAGCTCAATCAATTACACGCTGAGAATAAGCAATTATTCAATAGTCATCTTTATTTTAATCCAAATGGTGCTGTGTTGTCTGAATCCTTGCCAATCATTGACTACACTGAAAATGCACCATCATTAAACGGATATGAAATACTGAATCATTATTTCAATGAACTCTTTTCTATTAATCCCTTGGTTGTGGCTTTTGGAGAGGACTTGGGAAGAATTGGTGATGTTAACCAAGGATTTGCAGGCTTGCAGTTAAAATATGGCGAGACGAGGATTTTCGATACGGGTATCAGAGAACTAACTATCATTGGACAGGGCTTGGGGATGTCTATGAGGGGATTGAAGCCAATTGCTGAAATACAGTATCTCGATTATCTTCTTTATGGTTTACAGGTCTTAAGCGATGATGTTTCCACCCTTCATTACCGAACTGCCGGAAGGCAAATTGCTCCACTGATAGTAAGAACCCGCGGGCATCGCCTTGAAGGAATTTGGCATAGCGGGTCTCCTATGGGGATGATGTTATCAGCTTTAAAAGGAATGCATATTTGTGTGCCACGTAATATGGTTCAAGCAGTTGGTTTTTATAATACTTTGTTAGAAGGAAAAGATCCTGGCATTGTTATAGAGTGTTTAAACGGATACCGCTTAAAAGAAAAACTACCTAGCAATTTGGTTGAATATAAAATTCCACTTGGTATTCCTGAAGTGATCCGACAGGGTGCGGATATTACGGTGGTGTCGTATGGGTCCACTTTAAGAATTATTTCCGAAGCAGCTGACTTCCTTTCAAAAAATAATATTGATGTTGAAATAGTAGATGTGCAAACGCTGTTACCGTTTGATGTCCATGCTAAGATTTTGGATTCATTGAAAAAAACCAACAGAATACTTTTTGTTGATGAAGATGTTCCTGGTGGAGCAACTTCATTTATGTTTACAGAAATACTTGAGCACCAAGGTGGCTATCGATGGCTTGATGCTGCTCCCAGAATTCTTTGTGCAAAGCCTCATAGGCCGGCATACGGAAGTGATGGCGACTATTTCTCTAAGCCTAATGTCGAAGATGTGATTAACATGGTGATGAGCATCATGTCTGAATAAAACCTCATTTGAGTATTGAGTCGGCGTAAGCAGATTCATTGGTAATACACATGTTATTTTTACCAAAGAACTTAATTCTATTTTTAGCAACATACCGGTAGAAAAAGTCTCTAATTGATTTAGGGACAATAATGAATATAGTTGCTAGCTTCCATGGGAAAGGCAGTTGGGAAAGTGTTTTTAAAATGGCTGTTGATCTCAAGGATATTTCTCCATGTTTAAAAAAAATAACTGTGTTCTTGTTTGCAGGATTTGTTTCGAGGTTAAGTACCTTAAACGTATCTCCACCTATGGGTGCAAATTGTAAGGTCTTGTGTATATCTCTTTTAAGCAGAAACAGGACTGTTTTATTACAAAGCAAACAATCATCATCAAAAAAAATGATTGCTTTTTGACTGGGTTCAATTGATTCTATTTTTGTTAAGGGATCAATCATTTTAGGTTATGAAATACTTTTTGAACGTCTTCATCTTGTTCTAATTTGTCAACTAATTTCAATACTTCTTGTGCTTGCTCTTCATTCAATTCAACCGGTGTTGATGGAATCCATTCAACTTCAGCACTGAGGGTGTTGAAGTTTTTTTCTTCCAATGCTTTTTGCATATTGCCAAAATCATTGAAAGCACATCGCACTGCCAATACCTCTTCACCTGAATCCGTTGTGCTTTCACCAAGTTCCTCAAGGCCAAAATCGATTAATTCTAATTCCAGGTCTTCTGCATTGATATTATCATGTTTTAATTTGAAGACCCCCATTTTTTTAAATTGAAAGCTAACGCTACCACTTGTGCCCATGGCTCCATTCCCTTTATTGAAATGAGATTTTATATTGGCAACTGTTCTAACATGGTTATCAGTGGCAGTCTCAACTAAAATTGCAACGCCATGTGGCGCATAACCTTCGTAAAGTATCTCTTCAAAATTTTCAATATCTTTTCCTGTTGCTCTTTTTATTGCTGCTTCAACCCTGTCTTTGGGCATACCAACACTTTTTGCATTTTGAAAACAGCGGCGCAATGCAGGATTGGTATTGGGGTCTGGGCCTCCAGCCTTCACGGCAATGGCAATTTCCTTTCCAATTCTTGTAAATTGTTTTGCCATCCTATCCCAGCGAGCAAACATGGCATGTTTTCTAACTTCAAATATCCGTCCCATGGTAATTATTCTTTTTTGTCAGGATTACAAATTTAGGGTATCCATTTGGTGTAAAAAAAACCCGATACAATTGTATCGGGTCTAAAATTGTTTTTTAAAAAATTAACTATTGAGTTTACTGTTCTTTTTGCTGTAAACGAAATAAACAATCAATCCAATTGCCATCCAAGCAAATGCAACTTTTAGTGTTTGTTGATCAAGGCCAACAATCATTGCTAGGCAGATTAGTGCGCCAAGTACTGATACAACAGGTGCAAGGGGTGTTCTGAAAGGTCTTTCAATATTGGGGGATTTCACTCGGAGTATCCAAACACCGATACTAACCAATACAAAGGCAAATAGGGTGCCGAAACTAGTTAGGTCTCCTGCTACATGTCCTGGAACAAAGGCTGCAAAAGCACCAACAAAAACGAAAAGAATCATGTTTGATTTGTATGGTGTTTTGAATTTGGGATGCAATTCGCCAAATGCCTTTGGTATTAGGCCATCATTACTCATAGTGTAGAATATCCGGCTCTGGCCCATCAACATTACGAGAATGACTGATGAAAATCCAGCTAAGATCGCTACTGTTACTGCAGTAGCTAGCCAACTGTATTCTTTCATATAAGTTGAAATAGTGTATGCTACAGAGGCTTCTCTTCCTTTTTCAGGGTCCACAAAATCTTTCCAATTTGCTACACCGGTTAACACATGTCCAAATAGAATATATAGGATTGTACAAACTACAAGGGAGCCAAGTATTCCGATTGGCATATCTCTTTTTGGATTTTTAGCCTCTTGTGCAGCAGTTGATACTGCATCAAAGCCAATAAATGCAAAGAATACAATTGCTGCTCCACCTAAGACACCTCCCCAACCATGTTTGTTCCAGCTACTGTAATCCGCAATAACCTTACCTGCCTGATCAGTTACAGCCGGTTCAGTTGCTGGTATAAAGTAGGGTTGATAGTTGGCTTGGTTGATAAACTTCCATCCGAGTGCGATGAAGATTAATACAACAGAAACCTTGATGAAAACTATGATTAAATTAACCATGGCTGATTCTTGGGTTCCTTTGATCAACAACAGCGTGAGTAGTAAAAGAATAACCAATGCAGGTGCGTTAATCATACCCTGGTGTAAGATGCCTGCAGAATCAGTGAAACTTTCGAAAGGCGAATGGCACCATTCATAGGGTATACTTCCTCCTAAAAGCTTGTTTAGGTATTCGCTCCAAGCAATTGAAACAGTTGCTGCACCTAGTGCATATTCCATGATGAGTGCCCAACCAATTATCCATGCAACGAGTTCTCCCATGGTAACGTATGAATAGGCGTAAGCACTTCCTGCTATTGGAATCATCGATGCAAATTCAGCATAGCAAAGCCCTGCGAATGCACAACCAATGGCTGCAACTATGAATGATAATGTAACAGCTGGTCCTGCAGCTTGCCCAGCCGCTGCTGCCGTTCTAACAAATAGACCGGCACCAATGATTGCCCCAATTCCAAGTGCAATCAAGTTGGCTGGTCCAAGTGTGCGTTTAAGTCCCTTTTCCGAGTCTTCCGCCTGGGATAATATTCCTTCAAGCGATTTTTTTCTGAATAAACTCATAACGTTGATTTGGTATTTTATTATTATGTAGCTCGTAAAATAATTAATAATTCTAATACATTGATTTTTTATTTTACAGTTTCCAAATGGGCCCATAAATCGATTTAAATCATTATTTTACAAAACCAATAATAAATTATTCATAGCCCATGAAAGTTAATCCTTCAAGTAAATTGACACTGTATATCTTGGTTGCTATGGTGCTGGGTATTGGCATAGGTTATTTGGTTCACCTTAATTCCAGTCCTGAAACCATCAAGACTTTTTCAACCAATATAAAGCTGCTAACAACCATTTTTTTGCGGTTAGTACAAATGGTTATCGCCCCACTGGTTTTTACAACCTTGGTTGTTGGGATTGCCAAGTTGGGGGACTTAAAAACCGTGGGTCGGGTTGGGGGAAAGGCATTGCTTTGGTTCGTAAGTGCCTCCTTGATTAGTCTTTTAATTGGCATGCTACTTGTCAATTTTTTTAAGCCTGGAAATGCAATCAACCTCGCTTCCGCAGATCTTGATAGCGCGAAGGACCTAATTGGGAAAACACAGGAGTTCTCAATTCAGAAATTCATCGAACATGTTTTCCCCAAGAGCGTCATTGAGTCAATGGCAACAAATGAGATACTGCAAATTGTGATTTTCAGTATTTTCTTTGGAGTGGCCACTGCAGCAATGGGTGAAAAGGGGAAGATTATTGTAAAGGCACTAGATGCCGTTGCACATATTATTCTAAAAATGGTTGGCTATGTAATGAATTTTGCGCCACTCGGTGTTTTTGGGGCGATTGCCGCTGTTATTGCAACAAAAGGGTTGGAAGTATTTTCTTTTTACGGGCAATACCTTTTATCGTTTTTAGCTGGTATTGCATCATTATGGGTTGTTTTGTTTTCAGTTGGATACCTCATTCTTGGAAAAAGACTATTAAGGTTGTTCAAACTAATTTCTCAGCCACTATTGATTGCATTTAGCACCACTAGCAGCGAAGCTGTATTCCCGAAGCTCACTTCTGAATTGGAAAAATTTGGATGCAAAGATAAAATCGTATCCTTCATTTTACCGCTTGGCTATAGCTTCAACCTAGATGGTAGTATGATGTATATGACATTTGCAAGTTTAGCCATTGCACAAGCTTATGGTATCGATCTTGATCTTGGAACACAGCTAACAATGCTATTGGTTTTGATGCTTACTAGCAAGGGAATTGCGGGTGTGCCAAGGGCTTCGTTGGTAGTAGTAACAGCTACATGTGCAATGTTTAATATTCCTGCAGAAGGCATTGCATTGATTATTCCTATTGATCATTTTTGTGATATGTTCAGAACGGCTACGAATGTTGTGGGAAATGCATTGGCTACATCTGCAGTAAGCAAGTGGGAAAATGAATTGGGGCCAGAAGTAATTGAAGCAGCATAGTCATGAATTAAAAACTAACATATGATTGAACTTGTGATACAATGGAAGGATTTTTTAAACCCTGAGTTTTATATTCAGAACGGAGGATTGTGGCT
>CAMBGO010000129.1 GCA_945866165.1 Chitinophaga pinensis
TGGTTTTTCTTGTATTCTTCACTTTGCTCAACAGCGTAACCTCCTGCAGCAGATGGATCTGCATAACCAGGTACTTCGATAAATTTCGCACCCAAGCTCATTACCTCTTCCTTTACTGCCGGCCTTGTATCAAATACTTCTACCACTGAACCTAAACGTTTAGACGTTGCTATAGCTTGCAAACCGGCAACCCCAGCACCTAGAATCAACACTTTTGCTGGCGCAATGCTTCCGGCAGCAGTCATGAACATAGGAAAATACCTTCCATACATACTTGCGGCTGTTAAAACGGCTTTGTAACCAGCTATATTAGCCTGACTTGAAAGTACATCCATGCTTTGCGCCCTAGTAGTTCTTGGAAGCAATTCCATGCTATATACAATCAACCCTTTATCCAACCATTGTTTTATTCTTTCCTTTTCAAACCTTGCCTGATACATACCAATAAGTACTGCGCCAGGATGAATATCAATCGAAGGAGGGTCTATAGATAATATAATATCCGATGTGGATGCAATTTCTGATGCGGTCTTTATTTCAGCCCCAACTGCTAAGTAGTCATTGTCTGAACAATAGGCACTTATACCTGCGCCACTTTCAACCCAGACCTTGATATTTTTCTTAATAAGCTGAGCTGCGCCCTCTGCTAGCAATGAAACCCTGGTTTCAGGTGATACTTCCTTTAAAACCCCAACAATCATGATACGTGTTTTGAGGCCACAAATTTAGTCAAATTAGGAATGCAATCACCATCGATTTTTCAAAAATGAACAACAAAATCCTGCTTTTCTAAAAAATCTTTTTTTAAGAAAACCAACCCAATGAAAAAGAGGTCAATCGTGTATTTTACTCTTATATCCTGCTTTATCTCTAGCCAGGCTTGTTCCATATCCTTACTCCAATGAATGTCATCAAAAACAAGTATATCGTTCTCCCCTGAAATGCTGATAATTGTATTAAAATAATGGATAGTAGGTTCATACCGATGATCCCCGTCAATATAGAAAAATTTCTTTCCATTCATACCCACGATAGCAGTCTGCAGTTCTTTTTTGAAATTCCCCTGAATTAACCGAATTCGTTGGAAGCTGTTTCTTTCAAACCCGACTTGGGCAATTTGGGCAATTTCAGGAGAACCTTCTATTGTAGTGATGGTGGCAAGTGGATTGGCAATTGCCAAATACTGTGTTGTAATACCAAAAGAAGTACCTAACTCCAATATGGAGTCCGGCTTAAAGTAGTTTACAACCCTGTATAAAAGCCTTGCATATTTTGGTGATTTTAAAGAATACTTGGCCACCGAAGAAATAGATCTCTTTGTTTGAGATGTTATAAAAGAACCAGCACCATAATCTTCAATTGAAATGAAATCAGAGGAACGAATCAAATCATTTCTGTATTTTTCAATCTTTCCAAATTGGATTTCATTGGCTATTTTCCCCCTCAGTACCTGAATAATGAAATCAAAAACAAATGGCGAGTGAATACCATGCCCCTTTCGATTTGATGAAAAAACGAGATAAGATAAATATTTTATTGCAAGACGGATTCTATTAGAAACAAGCTTTATCATGTCTATAACTTCTCCCAAACCTCAAAATCATAATCGAAGGCGTGCTTTTCATCTTTTTGCATGGATATTTTGTCCACTAGCTTGAATCCATGATTTTCATAGTCTGGAAAAAAAACTGTTGCTTCTGAAAAATTTCCATGAACCCTGGTGATGTATATTTTATCCACCATAGCAATTGATTGCTTATAAATCTCTCCACCACCAATTATAAAAATCTCCTTGCAGTCGGCTTCAGCTGCTTTTTGTACGGCCAATTCAATGCTTGTTACGAAGTGCACATTATCATATGATGATGATAATGAAGAATCACGTGTAATAACGATATTGGTCCTGCCAGCTAGGGGCTTACCAGACAAAGTTTCAAATGTTTTTCTCCCCATGATAACAGGCATTCCCCAAGTGGTATTCTTGAAAAAGCGCAGGTCATTCGGAAGATGCCATAGCAATCCATCATTCCCGCCAATGGCATTATCATCTGCAACTGCAACCACATGGGAAATAATCATAAATATCAATTTAGTTTAACATAATTAATCCTATACAGCCACCGGCGCTTTTATTCCGGGATGCGACTGGTAGCCTTCTAATGTAAAGTCTTCAAAAGAAAATGAAAAAATATCTTTCACTTCAGGGTTTATCTTCATCAAAGGAAGAGGAAAAGGCTCGCGGCTTAGTTGAAGTGTTGCCTGTTCAATATGATTATTATATAGGTGAACATCACCAAAACTGTGCACAAAATCTCCAAGCTCCAAATTGCAAACCTGTGCTATCATCATTGTAAACAATGCATATGATGCAATATTAAAAGGCACACCAAGAAAGACATCAGCAGAACGTTGATATAGCTGGCAAGACAACTTACCATCTGCTACGTAAAACTGAAATAAGCTATGACAAGGCATTAAGGCCATTTGCGAAAGTTCTCCTACATTCCATGCACTTACAATCAACCGCCTACTATCAGGAGTATGCTTTATTTGTTGAATCAGGTCACTTATTTGATCGTGTACCTTACCATCCGGTCCTGTCCATGAACGCCATTGTTTGCCATACACCGGTCCAAGTTCGCCATTTTCATCGGCCCACTCATTCCATATACTTACGCCATTTTCTTTTAGGTATTTGACGTTTGTTTCTCCTTTTAAAAACCACAGCAATTCATAAATAATACTTCTTAAGTGAAGTTTTTTTGTAGTAACCATCGGAAAGCCTTTAGACAAATCAAAGCGCATTTGATAACCAAAAACACTTTTTGTGCCGGTTCCAGTGCGGTCACCTTTCTCCGTTCCATTTTCCATGATATGCTTCAGCAGGTCGAGATATTGTTGCATTTCTTTACTATATAAAAATCATTATTTAATTACTTCACTAATTACTTTTCCAACGTTACCACTTGGCATCTGAATCTTTAGCATCGCTGCAAGCGTTGCTGCAATATCAGTCATATAAACTTCACGATTTAAAAAACCTTGTTTTACGCCCCATCCCATCCACAATAAAGGAATATGTGAATCATACGGATACATGGATCCATGTGTGGTACCCGTTGCACCGCCAAAAAAATAACCTGGTCGGTATACAACCTGAATATCCCCTGCTAACTTTTGGTTAAAGCCTTTAATAAACATTTCTTTGAATTCTGAAGGAAGGTTAACAGCATTGATATTTGCATTATCAAAGGCAATCATTATCTCTGGATCCTTGTTTAATTCATTTATGAAAAAAGCTTTCACCGAATTAAAATCAACCCCAGCAGAATCAATAGAAGATTTATTGAGATAAATCTGATAGTTTTCATTGGCCTCAACTAGGCTAGTAATTGAAAATTTATTTTTAGTTGCAAGCTCAGCCCTTTTATTCTGCTTCATCGAAAGCCCAGGCATTTTGTGTTGATTCATAAAAGCTGGAACATGCGCTACTGCATGGTCTGCTGTCATGAAAAACGTATACTTACCCTTTCCAATTTTCTTATCTAAGTAATCAAAAAAAGAAGCAATCTGTTGGTCAAGTTTTATATAAGTATCTTCTACTTCAATAGAATTTGGCCCAAACGCATGGCCAATATAGTCGGGACTAGACAAACTTATTGCAATGAAATCAGTGATGTTGTCGACCCCCATCGATTCAGATTCAATTGCAGCCATTGAAAAATCCAACGTCAATTTGTTTCCCCATGGTGTTGATGCAATTGCGCCATAATTCTTTCCAATATTTGATTCTAGATTACGTGGAAATGGATTTTGTTTAAGATTGTTACTTCCAGTGTCACTTTGTATATAACTAGCAAAGGGGAAGCTAAGCTTCCATTCCTTTTTGTATAGTGAGTCAACTAATTTTTTACCATTAAACGCAATCACCCATGGAGCAAGTTGATTTGTATACCAAGTACTTGTTATGAAATTACCAGATGTTGCATCATACCAATAAGCCCCATCTGGATTATGTCCTGCTGGCAAAATACTTCCCCGGTCTTTAATAGCAACTCCAACTACTTTTGACCTAAAATTTGTCGCCAACTTTAATTCATCAGTAATGGTAGTAGTCATGAGATTCTTGGGCGACATTGGCATGCCTTTGCTTGCAGTTCCCAATAGCGATACAGTATTGTCTTCTACACAATAAACATCTTTCTTGATTTGTTTATCATACCACTCATTTCCCATGATACCATTAATAGCCGGTACCGATCCTGTGTAAACACAAGCATGTCCGGCTGCAGTAACTGTCTGGGCATATGGAATAAAGGTGTTTTCACATGAAAAACCTTCCCTGAGAATACGCTTGAACCCATTTTCACCATAACGTGAATTAAACCGATAAACATAATCCAACCTCATCTGATCTACCATGATACCTACAACCAACCTTGGAGAAGCCTCAGCTACTGCCTTTTGTTGAGTAAAAGCTGAAGAAACGAGAAAACATAGAAGCAAAAAAGCGATTGTTTGTTTTTTCATTCTAGATATTTACTTATCAGGAAACAAAGATACGGGGAATGAGAACTATTCATATAATTGAGATATTCAGGATTTCAGCCATTGAAGTAAAACTTAAAAATTTTATCTTTGCAAAGTCTTAAACCTATAATTATATAAAAATGGCAGATATATTCGAAAGACTCATAAAAAATTACGGTCCCCTTGGTCAATACAGAGAAAGAGCACATGGCTATTTTGCCTTCCCTAAACTGGAAGGAGAAATTTCCAATAGAATGAAATTTAGGGGAGCTGAAAAAATTGTTTGGAGTCTTAATAACTACTTAGGACTGGCAAACCACCCAGAAGTGCGTAAAACGGATGCTGATGCGGCACATCAATATGGCTTGGCTTCCCCCATGGGCGCAAGGATGATGAGTGGAAATACAAATCAACATGAGCAGCTGGAAATGGAATTAGCAGCGTTTGAGTCCAAAGAAGACTCAATTTTATTGAATTTTGGCTATCAGGGTATTCTAAGTTTAATTGATGTATTGTGCAGCAGACATGATGTGATTGTATATGATGCCGAATGTCATGCCTGTATTATTGATGGTTTGAGACTTCATGCAGGTCACCGCTTTGTTTTCAAGCACAACGATATCGAGGACTGTGAAAAACAACTTCAACGTGCTACTGCACTTATAGATAAACAACAGGCTGGTGGAATTCTACTCATAACAGAAGGTGTTTTTGGGATGGCTGGAGACCAGGGTAAATTGAAGGAATTAATGTCACTAAGACCAAAGTATTCTTTTCGCATACTGGTTGATGATGCACATGGTTTCGGAACCCTAGGAAAAACAGGTGCTGGCGCTGGTGAAGCACAAGGCGTTCAGGATCAAATCGACCTCTATTTTTCAACTTTCGCAAAGTCAATGGCTTCAATTGGAGCTTTTATTGCGGGTCCAAAACAGATAATTGACTACATCCGTTACAATATTCGAAGTCAAATCTTTGCAAAATCGTTGCCCATGCCCATCGTAATGGGAAATTTAAAGAGACTTGAGCTGTTAAGGACAAAACCTGAGCTTAAAGACAAGCTTTGGGAAAATGCCTTAAAACTTCAAAAGGGCTTAAAAGAAAAAGGATTTGATATCGGCAAAACAGATTCAGTGGTAACACCCGTTTATATGAAAGGTGGCGTTGAAGAAGCAACGCACATGGTAACAGACCTCAGGGAAAACTTCAATATCTTCTGCTCAATTGTTGTTTACCCGGTCATCCCTAAGGGGCACATTATTTACCGACTCATTCCAACAGCAGTGCATACCGATGAAGATATTGCACTCACATTAAAGGCTTTTGAAGAAACAAAGAAGAAATTAGATGAAGGGAAATACAAAAGTGAGGAAATCGCTCCAATGGCAGAAGTATAATTAGTGATTCCCTAGATAGCGCTGAGATTTTAAAAAAAGGGGGCAGGATGAAAACCCAGCCCCGTTAATCCAATTTCCTTTGAAAACCACATCTAAAACGAGAACTCACAGGTATTATTGTGTTGATTTGATTTTTTAAATGGTTTTACCCTGAAAATCAATCAAAATCTATTATTTCAGGGTCATCCTAACTATTTTAATTAACCTTTGTTATATAAAAAACATTCAGATGAGAAAGGTTGTGATAGCAGTTACGGGAGCAAGTGGTTCAATATACGCACAACTCCTTATCAACAAACTAAAAAGTATCAAGTCGCAATGGGACCATTTAGCCCTTGTTTTCTCTGACAATGCACGATCGGTATGGGAAACAGAACTTGGCAACAGCAATCATTCCTCACTTGACCTTCCTGTGTATGAAAAATATGATTTTTCTGCTCCATTCGCTTCTGGATCTGGACAATTTGATACCATGATCATCATTCCATGTTCTATGGGTACGATGGGAAGAATTGCCAATGGAATATCAAGCGACCTTATAACACGCGCTGCTGACGTAATATTGAAGGAAAAAAGAAAATTAATTTGTGTTGCAAGAGAAACACCCTACAATCTCATGCACATAAAAAACATGGAGTCCATCACCTTAGCTGGAGGTATTATATGTCCCGCAACGCCATCTTTTTATAGTCAACCTAAAACAATTGAAGATGTAGCGTCAACGGTTGTTGATAGGGTAATAGATTTGGCAGGATTCAAACTTGATTCTTATAGATGGGGAACAAATTAATTAACGCAAATCAATCAATTCTATTCCAGGGTATTTTTTTGCACTGAAAACAAATGAATCATCTGCAATTGGCACATTCGTTGCGAATGTATTGATTGAGTATACATAACGATTTCCGCCCTTTTCAAATACACGTGTAGACATAATCATTTTAGCAGATTTATCAACTTCAAGTATTACTTTGAAAAAAGCCTTTGACTTATCTATCGGTGTTAACTCAACCACTTGGTATGTTTTACCATTTTTCTTAAT
>CAMBGO010000130.1 GCA_945866165.1 Chitinophaga pinensis
GGCAAGAAAGTAAATAGAGGAGGTTTTTAATTGGATGCATCCTTCCGATGAAGATCATATTTAACCAACCTTGTTTTTTTTCACGAGATAAAAGCTCTTGATTTATTTTCGGTGGAAGATTGGGTACTACAGATATAGTCTGTGCATTCGGAAATATTTGTTTAATGGAGTTCGCTTCTTCAATACTAGTTGCATGAAAACGGATGTATTGATCAACATTCAACATTTTTAATAACGACAAGTAAAGGTATTTTCTGATGGGTTTAATGGCCAATGCAGAATGTCGCAACATTCCCCTTGGAGCCAATACGATTTTTTTCGAACGTAATGATACTAACAAAGGATAAATAGTAAATGTTGAAAACATACTATTTAAGTAGAGCCAATCGGGATTGATGGTTTGAATCAGTTTTTTGATACTAGCGTGATTCAATTTTTTTTGTGATGCATACATGATTTTAAATCGATCTTGGTCAGTCCAAACATCAGTTTCAATATGTTGAAACGCTTGGGTATCGCCCAGGTCACGATCTGATGTGAATACATAAATATCATATTCATCTTTAAACCGCTCAATAAAATTCACGACAGAACGAATAGGACCGCCTGCCTTGAATGCAGGGGTGAACCAATCGGAGAAAATTAATATTTTAATGGATTCCATTTCCCTTAAACCAATAAACTAGTAGAACAAATTGCCATCATTCCATCCAGCGAATAGTAGGATCATCTTTTACCTTGTATAATTATGTGTGTAAAAAAGATGCAGCTGTGGAAACAGGAATTGATGACTTTTTAAAATCTTTGAGATTTCTTGTTAAAAGTACATTCACTTTGCTTTTCACTGCAACATGATACTGGATTGCATCTTCATAATCATGAAAGGCAGAAGAAAGTGAAATGTCGATTATCTGTTCATCAACTGATAATATATTAATTAACAACCTGAATTTTTGAAGAATATTTCTTGCTTCTGGATTGTTATAATTTTTTGAAATAAAGTAGCTGATATTACAAAAAGCAATTGACGACATAAAGATTTTAATTTCACCTCGTTCCGCCTTTGAAAAAAGTAATTCTGCAGCTGCATGATGAGGATTTCTCTCAAAAAGCAAATCCAATGCAATATCGGTATCAACGAATACTTTTTTCATTTACTGTATTTACTTTCAAGATGTTTCATCTTATCTTCTTTCCAACCATCACTGTTCTTACCTTTCAATACAGCGCTGAGGCTTTTCACCAAAGACGGCAAAGCCTCTTTCCCTTGGTTTCCAGTAATTCGAATAAGAAATCCTTCAACCAGGTTAGACAAAGAAGTGTTTTCCTTTGCAGCATATTTTTTTGCCTTTTCAATCACTTTTTTATCCATTGATAGTGTGAGCTTGGTATCCATTTTATAAAATTACGTAACTTTTTTAATTTTTATTACGTACAAAAAATAGTATAACAAATCTATGCACTACATTAAAGTAGAAATGGTGGTAAACACAAGAAATTATCAGATTTTTCTCCATAGTTCAGCGTATTTTGAGGCGATGACTCCGGGTTAAAAATCCTTTATTTTTTCTTTACCTGCTGCAATTTGGTTCAATCTGTTCAAAGGAGAGAGTATCACCTAAGTCACGATCTGTAGTTAATACATATATTTCATATTCAGATTTAAAACGTTCTACAAAATTTACAACAGAACGTATTGGTCCGCCCGCTTTAAAAGCTGGGGAAAACCAATCTGAAAATATAAGAATCTTGGTTTTGATAATTTTTAGAAACGTACGTTATCAATTTTTCGCAAGAGGACACATAACGGGAAAAAAGACAAGAATGAAATGGTCATTTGATAACTAATTTATTTTTTATGAAAGTTTTCATTCAAGTTAAACTGCATATTGGGGAACATAAAATTATCGGATTGGATATTATAATCAAAAGCATTCCACTTAAGGAATGAATTTATATTCTACAATTTTCCAGCCAGCATCTATTTTATTTATTTGTTTGTTTTGAATTTTTTTTCCTTGGTAACCAATTACGCTGACGATACTTTTGAAAGTTTTAAAACTTGAATAGGTTTCAAGTAAAGCAAATTTCTTACTAAGTTAATCTGCCAATTAAAATGCTTACGCAAATCTTTTAATACCTGTTCAGCTTCTTTACAATAAGAAAATCCATTTTCACTTCGTTGACCCTTTACTTTTCTAAAACCTCCAAGTGGATATTCCAAACCATATAGTTCTGCGTACTTATAAAAAGCTCCCCATAAAGCAAAATCACCTGCCATATCAAAATCAGGTATTTTACCTCCAATTTTCTTCCAAAGGGTGGCGCGCCAAAATGTTGATTCCTGTTGCATAAAATATCCCCTTTTTCTAGTTTCGGGCAAGAACAACCCATCTAAAAATGCTTGTCTTGAGTAGCCTGGTATGGAAACTACGTTATAGATAGATCCATTGGCATCCCAAAAGGCAGGTTTTAATGATGATATCCATTCAACTTCAGGATATTCTTTAAATATTTCGGCAATAACAAAAAGTGATCTTGGCAATAACATGTCATCAGCATTTAACCAAAAAAGAATTTCTCCCTCCGTCATTGCCATTCCCTTATTGATGGCATCATACTGCCCTTGATCAGGTTCAGATATCCAATACCTAAGTTCATGTTGATACTTTTTGATAATCTCCAAAGAATTATCAGTACTGCCACCGTCAATAATTATATATTCTAAATTTGGATAACCTTGCCCAAGAATGGATATGATAGTTGATTCCAGATACATACCTGAATTGAATGATGGAGTAACTATACTGATTAATGGCCAATTTTTTTTATCCATATTTATGGAAATTATCTGATGATTTTATTTAAAATGAGTCAGAAATAATTAATACTGTAGTAGATTATTGAAAGTAAATATTTCAATCTATTCAGAAAATTCGTTAATAAAAAATTAAGGGATATTTTTTTGCAGCCAAAAAACTCTCCTATTTGAAATACAGTTTAGGGTTTAGAGCTTAATGAATTAATCATGCAAATTATTAACGGCCATTTTGGTCAGCTATTTTTGACCAGAGGTTAATATATTGTTGGGCTATTATTTCAACTTCGTATTGCTTAACTACGTCAAAACCCCTTTCAACCATTTCATCACGAAGTTGCTCATTGTTGATTAGCTTAATAACAGCTTCCCGAATGGATATAACTGAAATAGGATCAACAAGCAATGCTGCAACGTGTGAAATTTCGTTCATTGGCTCCAAATTACTTGTAATCACAGGCCTTCCGGCTTTAAAACCTTCTATAACTGGTAGGCCAAATCCTTCATAAATTGAAGGAAATAAAATTGCATCACAATCGATATATTCTTGAATCAACTGTTCATCAGAAATTGAACTATCGCTGGAGTAATTGATTTTATGCATTTGCAACAGTGCCTTTTGGGCAGCATTTAAATTCCCAATTATTCTTAAATGAATTTTAATCCCTGAAATCGCCTGAATGGTTCTGTCAAAGTTTTTATTTTCCTTTAACCCAATAAATAAAAACCGTGGCTCTGTTTGATTAAATTGTTTTATTTCAAATCTGATATTTGAATCAACAGGGTTAGGTATAACAATAATTTTATCCTGGTTGCACTTGCCATGCAAAACGATTTCTTTTTTTGATTTCTCTGAAATAGTAGTAATATATTTTGCCCGCGATACTGGTAACCTAAGATAAATCCATTTTAAAAAATATTTTCGTATTCCCCAAGATGATTCAAGAAAAACCAAATCATGTATGGTTAACACAGTACTTTTTTGGGGTAATGCCAATACAGCATAATGAACATCCCCTGTTATATGGAATAAGCCCTTTTTAAATTGCAAGAGATAAAGTAAGTTCAAGCAGATCTGCATAATACCCTTGCTTGTAAATGGGAATTCTATCCGTTGAGGCTCTATTGAATTATTCGTTGAATGTTGAATTGTATTTGAAACTAGGCCAAACACTTTTTCAATACTGAAAAATCCACTACTCTTTTTTCTATATATCAGATTGACATGCAAGCTCAATACAGTTTATATTTTTTTGTTTGCAGCATATTTTTTTTCAATACCAAACCATGTAGGCCTGATTTTCGAGAGCAACCAGAGGAAGAAAGCTGTTTTTAAAGTAGAATTTAGAATTTGCAGAACATCATTTTCAGCTGAATACGTTGCTTGGTAAAAAATTACCGGCAGCCAGAGAATCATGATCGGATATTTCATTGAGATACGCCATATCTTAAAATAGACAAATCTAATATAGAAAGCCAATAGAGACAAAGCTGCAATGCCACCCAACACACCAAATGCTCCATATAGTTCACCCAACGGACCTACATTGGTAGAATAATTTGTGATGGTAATGCCGGCATAGTATTTCATGTTAAAATGCCCACCAGCCATGGGTTTGTCGGGCCATAAAAACCTTGGTGTAACTGAAGCCAATAAACTTTTAAATACCATATCTCCCTCGTCGAAGTCCTGTACGACTGGAATCCGTTTCATTACCATTGAGACATTATAGCCTTGGTTGAAGCGGACAAATAATGGATAAAACTCATCTACTTGAAAGAAGGTTTGAGAAACAAAAAATTGGTTTTTTACAATATCTACAAAGGTGCTTATCTGGGCAGTCCCGCTAATTCCGCTTACGCGCAGAGCTCGTCGGTATGCCATCTTGGTATTTTGAAGCACCAAAATAAAAAAACAGCCAACAAAAAAATACCCTACTTTCTTTAGGATGCCTGTCTTGTTTCCAATTACAAAAAAAGAAGACAATGCAACAGACATATAGGCTATTACGGTAAACATGGTACTTTCAAGTGCTCTGAATAACACCAACGCAATAAAGATTGGGACTAGGACTGTTTTATACTTGTAATCCTTACCAAAATAAACCATTAATAAGCCAGCGAAGGATGAAAAGAAAAAAATATCAAAAAAGAATTTTATGCTCCCTGGAATAAACCTAGTTAAGAACATTTCAGCTAACCCAACAACCATGATAGATGCGCCAATCTGGGGATGCCTTACCAAATATTGTTTAATGCGCTTAATGTGGCGATATAAAAATGCATCTGAATCTTCTACTTTCCTGCTATGTAATGGAAATGAAAGTATGATTGTGAAAATGAGTAAGGCAGGCAATGCATACGTAAAGTAATTTTCTTCTGGCACCTGCATATATCGCTTAAATAATCTAGCCATATAATGCTGGCTAGTATAGTATTTATAACCAACAACTGGCATTACCAGACAAGTGAACACATAAAATAACGTAATGGATTCGAGCATCACAATGCCCTTTCCCATTTTGTATAAAATAGAAAGGATGATTGTTATAAACAAGACAATTGAAACAAATGCATAGCTATCGGTGAATATTGCAAGTGCCAATAGTAGTATGTAAACAAAAATAAACTGGTATCCAATGAGTCTATACATGGTTGCTTGAAATCATTTTTTAAAAGTAAAATAGTTTTTTTGAATAACTCTTAATCTAAATACAGTTTAGGGTTTAAAGTTTAAGGTTTAGGGTTTAATGAATTAAAAGCTACTTTATTCAACGCTTCAAAAAAAGTATGGTGGTTGAAATGGGATATTTTACTTTTTGATGCATTCCCCATCAATGACAAATCTTGTTCCAACATATTTTCCATGCTTTGCAGCAAAGATGATTCATTCCCAGCTTCAAATTTATATCCATTGATGCCTTCTTCAATCAACTCACTCGCAGATCCACATTTTTTAGACACGATCACCGGCCGGCCGGATGCCATTGCTTCATTTACTGCAAGACCCCATGTTTCACCCGGACCTTTTGAAGGCAATACAAACACATCAGCCATGCGGTAAACTGTGGGCATGAGGGATTGGTTTTGGAAGGGGAGGAAATAGACATGAGACATAAGATATAAGACGTCAGACGTCAGATGACAGGAGTCAGACGTCAGACGACAGACGTCAGGATTCAGACGACAGACGTCAGAAGTCAGGGAATTGGTTAAACTTGAAACGAGCGTTTTTAATTTATTTTCAAGAATGCCGTTGCCGACGATTATCAGATGGATGTCTTGGCGTTTTTCTAGTAGTTTAGTAAAAGCATTGATTAGTAGTTCAGGATCTTTTTTGGGTTCGAGTTTTCCTGCGAATAAAAAAACCTTCTGTTCTTCCGGGATGCCGAGTTGTTGACGCCATGCTTTTGCTGCTTGTTCTTTTTGTTCATTGTCTGAAGAAAAAAAATCATTGTCAACCGTATGCGGTGCACGAACGATCTGTTTTTTCTTCAATCCAGAAGTAGTGAAATAATCGTCTGACGCCTTGCCTGGACTCAATGCAATATCCACATGACTGTATACCCATTTGAGGAAGGTGAACCGAAGAAGTTTTTTGAATGAAAAGCCAGTTGCTTCATCAAGCAAAGTGGAATCGCCTCTGAAGAGGATGGGTGCCTTGCCATGAAAATATCGCAATAGTTTTAAGTGGCTTTGAAACTTCCATCCATAAACAAGTATTGCGTTCGGTTTGAATTGTTCAACTTTTTCGATCAAAGACGGATTGATGATTCCCTTATAGTGATGCGAGCCTGGTTGGGTTGAAATATTTTCAACAAATTCATTATCATAACCACTCAACAGATCAATATCCCACTCGCGTGCAATACCAAAATCTTTGTCGTGAATAATACCACTTGACTGTGACCATGTGTAAAATACTTTTATGCTCAATACCTCTTGCTCCGCCAAATACTTGAAAAGCGGAGCAAGAGGTATTGAGCATAAAAGTATTTTACACATGGTCACAGTCAAGTGGTATTATTCACGACAAAGATTTTGGTATTGCACGCGA
>CAMBGO010000131.1 GCA_945866165.1 Chitinophaga pinensis
TAACGCGGGCATTGATTCCATCGATGATTAAAAGAAAAAAAGGACACATATTTAATATATCATCGATTGCAGCATTTAAAGCCTATTCCAATGGAGGATCTTACAGCATCAGCAAATGGGCGATGGATGGGTTCAGCAAGAACCTAAGAGAAGAGATGATGCCATTTGGCATCAAAGTAACTACGGTGCATCCTGGTGCAACCATGACAAGCTCTTGGGATGGGGCTGATATTAATCCAGAAAGAATCATGGAATCGTCAGACATTGCAAAAATGATAGTTGCAGCGAGCAAGCTTTCTCCTCAGGCTTGTGTAGAAGACATTGTAATCAGGCCCATACTAGGAGATCTCTAAATTAAGAAATTTAAAACCGGCTCCTAAAGTCTGACCTCTGATGTCTGACTTCTGACGTCTGAATTCTGACGTCTCTCTATTCACTAAACTTATACCCCACCCCCCTTACTGAATGAAAGTGAATAGGATCTCGGGGATCCACTTCAAAATATTTCCTGAAGTTGAGAATAAAATTATCAATGGTTCGCGTAGTTGGAAAGACTTGATAGCCCCAAACTGCTTGGAGAATTTTTTCACGAGAGACCACTTCATTTCTGTATTCAATCATCAACTTTAGCAGCATCGTTTCCTTTTTACTCAATTGAATAGATTCTCCTCTCGTGTTGATTGCTATCTGTGCCCTGAAGTCTATGCTATTTCCTCCAAAACTATATTGCTGTCCAATGCTTGATTTATCTTGAAGCTTTTGATTTTTTTCAATTAATTTTTCAATCCGCAACAACAACTCTTCAAGGTTAAATGGCTTTGTAAGATAATCATCGGCACCGCGCTTCAATCCGGTTACCCTATCCGCACTGCCAGTGCGGGCGCTCAACATCAAAATAGGGGTATCGATATTTTTTAGTCGTATGCTCTCACAAACATCAAAACCATCAATCTCAGGTAGCATCACATCAAGTAGAATCAGGTCAAAATATTCTTCTTCTACCTTCATAATGGCAGTAAGCCCATTGCTTGCACAGCTAACCTCATACCCTTCAAGCTCTAGGTTGAGCTTAAGGGCACCTTGAAGGCTTTCTTCGTCTTCAACAATTAATATAGATGGTTTTTGATCAGGCATTGTTATCAGATTGGTAGAGTTATCTTAAAAACAGATCCTGAAGGCAAATTGTTTGACAAAGCAATTCTACCATGGTGATCTTTGATGATCTTATTACTTAAGTACAATCCTAGTCCAGTTCCCTTACTTGTTCTAGTTAACTCACTGCCAATACGGTAAAATTTTTCAAAGATTCGTTCCTTTTCAGCCTCAGGAATTCCAGGACCCAAGTCCTTCACCAACAAATCAATGCTATTGGGTTGCTTTACAAGTTCAACAGTAAGTGGCATTGATTCAGGTGTATATTTAACGGCATTTTCCAGCAGGTTATTCAAAACAAGTCTGATTAGAAATTCCTCACCATGAAAAATAATTTTATCCTCCACGTGCGTGTTTATCACTCTTGCTGGATAACGTTTCGTGAATTCAGCCACTGCTGAATCAACCATGTCAGAAAAATCAAATTCGTATTTGGTTACGATATAACCACCAGACTCAAGTTGAGAGCTAAGGAGAATATTGTTGCACAATGCATTCAGTCTTTCAGTTTCATTGATGGCCCCTGTAAGTATTTCATTTTGCCTAACCTCATCAAGCTTATGACGTTTAAGTGTTTCCAAGCTGAGTTTGGTAGCAGCAATCGGTGTTTTAAGTTCATGCGTAACGGCCATCATGAAATTTTGTTGCTGTGCCTGCAGTCTAATCTGCCTCCTTACCACACCATAAATAAATACAGCACCAATAATTGTGATAATAAAGAATGTGAGTCCTTCACCTAAGTATTGCTTTGCATTACGATCACGAGCGTCTTGAATAATGGATAACTGGGATTTGATATCCTTATTGGAGGAAATATTTATTTGTGATTGCTGATAATTGAAAAGGATATCATTTTGTTGCATGAGTTCAATATACCACCAAGCCAATGCAGCCAATAGGTATAGCAACAAAAACCAATATATATAATTAATGAGTTTTAAAGGGACGCTATCGAGTAGTTTACGCATGTCATTTCACTTTTTCGATTCGGATACCTACATTAAAAATAAATTCTACGGGATCTATACGCATATCGTGTGCAATCCGAAGGTAATATTCCCCAGGTTTAGCAAACTTTACAGGAGTTCTATATAATAAAACACGGTGGTTGAAAATATCATCCATCCCGCTACCAAGCCATTGCTTGCCATCGGCTAAGGGTATATCAAAGCGCTCTTGCTTTTCCAAAGAATCTCCAGGCATCTTACTATATACTTTTATCCAGAGGTTATTAAAAGCGAAAGCATCAGCATGTCTAACCGTGAAATAAACCAGATAAGACGAACTGGTATCAGTTATATCAAAATTAATTTCAGGCTGAAAAGATTGAGTCCATTGTTGTTTGGGAGTAAAGAACACCTTTTCAAATAGGCCGATCTTATTGCAAGAACTCAAATATACAATAAGCGCTAGAGCGATTAAAACACGTTTAAGCATGTAGCAAAGTTATGCTAGTTGAGTGAAAATCTGTAGAAGCATGTAAGGGCTCTATTATAGAATATTCAAAACCTGCTCTTTCGCTTTTTCAAGCTCATCTTTCATCTCCACAACATGTTTTTGAATATTGGCGTCATAGGCCTTCGAGCCCGTGGTATTAATCTCCCTACCAATTTCCTGCAATAGAAATGAAAGCTTTCGTCCTTTTGAAACTTCTGCATCCTCCATCAGGGTTTTAAAATAACTACAGTGATTGGTTAGCCTTACTTGTTCTTCAGTAAGGTCAATTTTTTCAAAGTAGTAAATCAATTCCTGTTCAAAACGGTTTTTATCAACCATCTCAGCCCCAACGTGCTCATCCAATAACTTTTGGATATGATCGCGAATTTTTTGTTTTCTGAGTGGCTCCAGTACTGCAAGCTGTTTTTGAAGGGATTCGATATTTTCAATTCTAAGAAGCAATTCTTTTTTCATTGCCGCACCTTCATCTAAACGATGCTTATTAATCATCATTACTGATTCATCAAGCACCTTCTTTACCAGCTTCCAGTCTGAATCTGCCAACACGTCTGTTCCAGCACTAATTACATCTGGAATGCGAAGAATCGAAGCAAGGAGTTGAGAATCGTCTGCATCCAACTCATCAGTGAGTTGCTTAAGTTGCTTATAATATGACCGAGCAAGGTCCAAATTGATGGATGAATTTTTAGAAGAACCATTTTGCTTGATTGTAATGGTACATTCTACACTTCCCCTAACAAGATTCTCAGCCAAAAAATTTCTGAGTTCAAACTCAAATGGCTTTAAAATAGATGGAATTTTTAGCAAAAGCTCAAATTGCTTTCCATTCAGAGAACGGAGCTCAACAATGAAAATCCTGTCATTTATTGCACATTCACCACGACCATAACCTGTCATTGATCTTAACATGAAAAAATATTTAAACACAAGGTAAGTGAAATAATCCGGCTGAAACTCAGCATTGATGAACATTTCAGCAAAATGCAAAAAATCGCAATTTGCTAAAAATAAATGATGCTAAAATGTAAACTGACTTAAATTACAAAGCCCGGTTGAAACCGGGCCTTGTTATATAGATGGGTTAATAAGTACTGGGAATGTTATTCCCTTCACAATATTAAAAATATATTTCAGTAAGTGGAAATTTTTGAGCAACTATTTTATTCACATTTTTTTTTACGATGTTAATTACTTTGAAATCCAACACCTATTTAAAAAATAAATTCATTGTGTTTTTCATGAAAAAAATTCTACTTAAAGCAAATGTTAAATTGATAAACTAAAAGAATTCGTTTTTACATAACGCTATCTTTGTTGAAAATATATCAAATGAAATTTCCATCACCCACATCAGTACAATGGATTGCAAACCTCATAGGAGCTGCAATTAAAGGAAATACAAGTGGTGTGGCAACAGGAATAAATGAGATTCACAAAGTGGAACAAGGAGATGTTGTGTTTGTAGATCACCCAAAATATTACAAAACTTGTATTGAATCGGCAGCAACTGTCATCATCATCAACCAAGAAACTGCAATTCCTGAAAATAAGACCTTGCTCATCGTAGAAAATCCTTTTGAGGCGTATCTCAAAATAGTAAATCACTTTATGCCTTTCGAGAGAGCAACAGAAAACATTAGCAGTTCTTCTAAAATAGGTACTCAAACCTATATTGCTCCTTCTGCATTCGTTGGAAACAACGTAACCATTGGTGATAACTGCATCATTCAACCCAATGTGTCGATAATGGACCATTCAATTATTGGAAACAATGTTGTGATTCAATCCGGCACGGTAATTGGATCGGATGCATTCTATTATAATACAAAGAAAAACAGGGAGAACTGGTACAAGAGAATGGATAGCTGTGGAGCTGTTGTGATTGAAGATGATGTGGAAATTGGAGCCAATTGCACAATCGACAGGGGCGTAACCCACAACACACTTATAGGAAAAGGAACAAAGATTGATAACCTCGTGCAACTAGGACATGATGTTGTAATTGGTAAAAACTGTCTTATTGCATCTCAAGTTGGTATTGCAGGAGCAACAACGCTAGAGGATGGCGTGATATTGTGGGGACAAGTAGGAGTAAATAAAACAATTAGAATTGGAAAGGGCGCCATTGTAATGGGACAAAGTGGTGTATTCAACAATTTAGAAGGAGGTAAAGTGTATATGGGATTCCCTGCTGAAGAAGCAGGTAAAAAAAGAAGGGAGTTAATCTGGATTAGAAGAATTCCCGAGATATGGGAGAAGTTGAGTGGAAAAAAACAATAACCATTGTTTCCTTAAAGAATAAAATAAACCAAATGAAAAATATCAAGCTGTCTTCATCCATAGTACTAATCTTGCTCACCTGCTTAAGCATTAATGGAATATCACAAGGCTTTCTTGTTTCCGGAAAAGTAATTGACGCTGAAACAAGACAACCTCTACAGGGAGCATCGATTTTTTGTGTTCAAACAACTATCGGTACTGTTTCAAATGAAGAAGGCGTCTTTGCGCTTCGACTTCCTAATGGAGGTTATGAACTATGCGTTTCATTCAATGGCTATGAAAGCATCACTGAAAGAATAAACGATCAATCAGTTGGACTTACAGAGAGGGTATGGGAACTTAAGCTTAAGCAAAAAAGTCTTGAAGAGGTTTCTATTGTATTTAGCAGTGAAGTGAAAGATGGTTGGGAAAAATATGGATCGTTTTTTATTTCACAGTTTCTTGGCACTTCAGAAAATGCACAAAAATGTACAATTCGCAATCCTGAAGTACTTCGCTTTTTCTACTATAGAAAAAAAGATAAACTAAAAGTGACTTCCAAGGAAAGTATCATCGTTGAAAATGCCGGTTTGGGATATAATATTACCTATCAACTCGATTCCTTCATTCATGAATTTAAATCAGGCGCAACAGAAACCACTGGTTACCCATTTTTTAAAAATATGGTAGGCTCTGAGAATGACAGCCTCAGGTGGGCAGAACAACGCAGCACCGCCTACTATGGTTCACTCTTGCATTTTTTTAGATGCTATTATGATAGCACCTTGAATTTGAATGGATATAAAATCGAGATGGTTGATGAGTCAACCGAAAAACCTTTTCAAGTAAAGAACCCTTATGAAAATAATTACTATTCTAAGTCCGACAATGGACTGTTGGAATTAAATTTTCCCTCCAAGCTTAGAGTACTATATAAAGATGAAACACCATCAAGCATATACTTGAAAGAAAAAAAACTAGACGCTTTAACTCCCTTCCAGATTTCAATTCTGAAATTTTACAATAGCATCATGATTGAAGAAAATGGATATTTTTATGACCAGCGTGATATCTTTAACAGCGGCTATTGGGATTGGGAAAGACTAGGAGACATGCTTCCCTATGATTTTGATTTATAGCGTTCTTTTAAATACTTGTACTTTTCAATATCTCGATATACCCCTTACAGGCTTCCTGAATAGATTGAGAAACCGACTTGAATGAAAATCCGGGCAGCGCTTTCAATATCTTGTTGTTATCAAAATATACTTTTAGCTGAGCGGTCTCTGCCGTTTCTTTTGTAAGCATTGGTTCGCTACCTGAAAAAAGTGCTTTAACCTTTTCGATGCGCCAAGCAATTGATGCCAACGTTGGTGTAACCTTTCGATGTGGAGGTTTTTTACTAAACGCGATAGCCATTTCTGTGAATACTTCCCTGTACGATTTATTTTCAGCGCTTAAAATGAAGCGTTCTCCTGAGATGTCACTCCTCATCAACGCAACCATGGCCTTGGCTACATCAGCTACATCAACAAATCCACTGATACCATCTGTATACCAGGGAAATTCATTGTAAGCACTCCTAAATGTTGCTGAAGAGCCATGACTCCAATCTCCTATTCCCAATATAATTACTGGATTTACAATGGCTACATCAAGTCCTTCGGCATGGCCCCGCCATACTTCCAATTCACCCAAATATTTACTTTCGCCATAAACAGAAGGATTGGATGCATCATCCCATTTGGTTTCTTCTGTAACGGTTTGATTGTTTCGTTTTCTTCCAATTGCAGCAACGGAGCTAACATGAACTAATTTTTTTACTCCATATTCCAGTGCAGCATTCACCACATTGGCAGTACCCTCAACATTAATCTTCCTCAACTGAGATGCCATCTTAGGATTAAATGAAACAACTCCTGCACAATGATAAACCTTATCACACTGAGTCATTAAATCAGACAGCAATGAAACATCAAGAATATCACCCTTCACCCACT
>CAMBGO010000132.1 GCA_945866165.1 Chitinophaga pinensis
CCACACTTTGGTATTCAAATCATTTGCACCTTGGTTCTTAATCGCTTCATCCCTATTTTCCTTATTGGTAATTCCTTCACTATCTGGATAAGGTAAGCGATTGATAAAATCACCTTTGGTTTCAGCACCTGGATATGGATTTTTAGTAAGCTTTGGAAATCCACTGCGCCTGAAATTAGCATAGGTTTCAGATCCATTTATAAATGATGCAACCCAATATTGCGTATTGATCTGCTCCAACTCTTTACCCGCCACCAAGGTATTTGTATTTAAATAAGCAACAATCTTATCTTCAGCAATTGCAGCCTTGGTATCATATTCAGCCATTTGCAACATGTGAGCACGGATACCTGCTTTATATGTTGCATCCGCATTTCCAGAGGCCCAGCCCCTGTGAATTGCCTCTGCTAATAAAAGTTGTGTTTGACCATAGGTAACATGAAACTCAGGTGCATCCGTTTTAAGAATTGTTGCCAAGTTTACTTGAGAATAATCATATAAGCTAGCCACTCCAAAAGTTGCAAATGTATTTTTTATAGATACGTCATCATAACCCATTGGCATTCCAATCTGTAAAGAAGGATCACTCGTTATCCTTGAAGCTACCTGCTCAGAACCTGATTTTGCTCCTACATGCCTAATGGAAATTGATTGCAAGCGAGGGTCACTATTGGTTTTAAGATAATCAACAAAAGGTTTTGCCAAATAGAAGTTTGCTTTTTCACGTGCAGTTAAATGCACCGCAATCCAGTTTTGATAAAGTGATGTGTGACGCATCTTTGAATTATCAGCATTAGACGTCATTAATCCACCTGCAACAGCTTTCGCAACGTATTGTTTTGCAACATCAGGCGCTACATTCGACAAACGCATTGCCGCTCTAAGCATGAGTGAATTTCCAAGTTTTTTCCATTTAGCAATATCGCCGCCATACAGAATATCTGCAACAGATGTTCCTTTTGATGCATCCAATGCAGCAGAGGCTTCATCTAATTCTTTTAAGATATCCTTATAAATGGTTTCTTGACGATCATATTTGGGCTTGGAAATACCTTCCAAAAATCCTTTTGCTGCTTCATTGTAAGGGATATCGCCATATGTATCCGTGAGGATCATAAAAGCGTAGGCCTTCCAGATACGAGCTTGATTATAGAGATTAACCCTTGTTGCATCTCCTTTTGTTTTATCAATTACATAAACAACCTGTTTGAGAACGGTTTGGTAAAAGTTAATCCAAACTGGCGTTGCATTTGAAGGATTAAATATGTTATAATTCCCACCAGACAAAGAACTACCAAAAGGAGTGATAACCTGTTGCACAATTCCAAAATCATAACATAGCAATTGAAGTGTAGCAAAATTATCACGGTAAGTAGCATCAATAATTCCCTTATTCATCACAAACTGTGGGTCTAAAGAAACAGGATCTACTCTATTTGTATTGAGCTCGTCAAACCCTTTTTCGCAACCGGTGAACATTGTTCCAAATAGGATCAGTCCACATAGATATAATTTTATTGGTTTCATGAGAGTTGATTTTAAAATTTAATATTAAGGTTAAAACCGACACTTCTTGTTGGAGGAAGCGGCGTCCAGAAATCAAGACCAGTTTCATTATCAGAAATGTTAGCAATGTTCTCAGGATCCATATTCTCTGTCCATTTCTTTAGAATTAAAACGTTATTGGCTATCAAATTCAATCGAACACCCTTAACGAATTTCAATTTAGATAGGTATTGAGTAATGTCGTACCCAACAGAGATCTGACGAAGCTTCCAGAAACCGGCATTGAAAACAAAATCTTCATTCACACCCAACACGTTTGGTGTTTCATAAAAGGGTTGAATGTCTGACCTTGTTGCATTTACTCCACCGTCTTGGTTAACACCTTTCCCAATCACATAACCTTCAGCCCTTCCAACAAGTGTTCGCTTGTGCAGACCATGTCTGAGAGCATTCATATTAGATCCTGAAATCATTTTCGCTCCTAGTCTGAAATCAATTAAGGTACTAACCTGAACTCCATAGAATGTGAATGAGTTTGTGATACCTCCGAAATATTTCGGTAGGATATTACCAACATAAGCCAATGTATTATTACGTAAAGGCCTTCCACTCGCCTTATCAAATACTTGATTTCCCTGAGCATCTCTCAGATACTTGAAAGTATGTAAAGCACCAATTGGATAACCAACTTTTTGCTGAACCACACGACCACCTCCACCACCAACAGTAATTACAGTATCAGCAGGTGATGAACCAAGTTTCAATACCTCAGAGGTGTTATATGAACCATTCAAATTTACATCCCATTTGAAATTTTTATTTCTTATTGGAGAGACGGTTAACTGCATTTCAATACCCTTGTTCATACTCTCACCAATATTGATCAACTTATTGGTAAAGCCGGATGCATCTGAGATCTGCGCTGCAAGTATTTGGTCTTTGGTGATCTTATAGAAATAAGCGATATCAAAACCAACTCTGTTATTGAACATCTTAAGTTCCAATCCAGCCTCTGACTCTGAAACCCTCAAAGGGCGGAGTGATGGGTTTGGTACTAGAGTAGTGTTTATACCACCAACAGGAATGGTTGCTCCAGCAGGATTTGGAAACAGATTGTTGTTAACCCCAAAATAAAGTGCATTTGAATAAGGAGCTACATTATCATCACCCACTTCTGCATATGCTGCACGAAATTTACCATAGCTGATCCATGATGGCATTTTTAACTTTTCAGAGAAAATAAAGCTACCCGTTACAGAGGGATAGAAGATACTTCTTGCGTCAGCGGCTAATGTAGAGAACCAGTCATTTCTACCAGTTACATTCAAAAATAAAAAAGTCCTGTATGAAAATTCTGCAGCGCCATAAAGAGAATTAACTGCTCTTTCAGCTTTTGCATATAGTGGATCTTTTGCACGACCATTCATGATTGTAAACAAACCTGGTTGTACAAAATCTTGAACGGTAACACTGTTATACTCATTGCTTCTATACATTTGGTTACCTCCAAGTGTGACGTCAACTCCAAAGTCTTTTATTTTCTTGTTTCCACCTATCAAGAAATCATAGTTTCTTTCACGGAAACGCCTAACATCCTGGGTGTAAGATCCATTGATAAAACCAGTCGGTGCTGGCGGAATGGGAGCATACCCATTTGGAATATTATAGTCTTGATACCTGCTATAATAATCCTGTGCAATACGACCTTGCGCATAGAGCCATTTGTTGATCTGATAACGAACAGACACATTACCAAATATCCTATCACGTTTTATATTTTCAAAACGCTTGTTTAAAGAATAATATGGATTGTTCCTTACTAAGAAACGAGACATCACAAATTCATTTCCATTTGGCAACAATTGATTTTGCTCCATTGCTTCGAATGGCATTGAGTTAGCCAATGTATAAATAACAGTTGGAATCGCCATGTCCTGTGTGTTAACCTGTGGCGGATTCTTATTGTATTCATTTGAATAGTTCACATTACCTTGAATAGTCAAGGCTTTGTTGATATTTTGACTAAATCCAATATTGATTGTCTTTTTATTAAACACATTGTTTGGCAACAAACCCTGATTATCTGCATTTGAAAGTGACATACGGAATGATCCATTTTCACCACCATTCGACAAGGTGATGGTATTGGTCATATTTGTTGCATTACGATAAAATTTCTTATACCGATCGTACACAGGTTGATATGGCCATTCTTCTCCATCAAACAAGATCTGCTTCATACCCGGCGTGAATTTTTCACCAAAACTCCACACTGCAGATGTTGGGTTTGCAGTGGTTGGCCTAACACCTCTTTCACCTTGTCCATATTCAAATTGAAAATCAGTAAAATCCAATGCCTGATCAGTAGTATAGTTTGCATTGTACTCCAATCCAATTCCTTTTCCTGAACCACTTTTAGTTGTTATCATTACAACACCATCTTTCGCTCTTGATCCATATAATGCAGATGCAGTAGCACCTTTCAAGACAGTAATTGTTTCAATATCATCAGGATTGATAGATGCAAATCCATCACCACCATCAGAGCTGTTAACCTGTCCTGCCCTTGCACCAATACCACCACCGATGCCATAGGTTGTATTGTCCATCGGCACACCATTAACAACAATCAATGGCTGGTTAACACTATTAAAAGATGATTGACCACGAATCCTGATCTTGGTAGAACCTGTTGGTCCAGTTCCAAAAGAGGAGATGTTTACACCGGATAGTTTCCCTTGCAGTGTTGCCATTGGACTGGAAGTTCTGTTAACTGCAACGGCATCACCATTCACCGTTGCTGTAGCATAACCGAGTCGTTTGGCCTCTTTTCGAATACCCAATGCAGTCACAACAACATCCTGTAAATTTTTTGGATCGCTGGCAAGAATTACATTTACTTCAGCTGACCCATTAAGCTTAATACTCTTTTCCAAGTATCCTACATATGAGAATACCAAGGTTGCATTTGCAGGAGCTTTAATAGAGTAATTACCATTTGCGTTGGTAATAGTCCCCTGATCGCTTTCCGCAACCCGAACGTTAACACCCGAAAGTGGTTCATTGTCTGCTCCGGTTACCTTTCCCGTAACGGAAACTGTTTGAGCCAGAACATAAACCTGACATACCAATAAAAAGCATGTAAGGAATAATAGATTTTTTTTCATTTTCATGTGGCTTTACAAGTGAATAAATAATAGTTGATTGTATATATATAGTAAGGGTTAAATTTTACCAATTGTGTATAGCCCCATCCGGACTTTTCAAATATGGGTGTGGATATTTTGTATTTGATGAAACCTCAAATAAGAATGTTGCTTTTTTAGGATCAAATTTTACACCTAATCCCGGAGCAGGATTCAAGTACAATTTTCCCTTTTCAAAAAGCATGTAGTCTTCGTTGAAGTATGCAGGTCTTTCCATCTCTCCACCTGCCAATTCCATCAAACAACGAACTGGACTGCTCGATCCAAGTACATGTACAAGACTCGCTGTCGAAAGTGGTCCAGTAAAATGTGGAATCATACCAACATAGTGTGTTTCACACATTGATGCGATTTTTTTGAGTTCTGAAATGCCTCCTGAGTTAGGCAATGTGACCCTGGAATAATCAATCAATCTATTTTCGATCAATTCATTTATATCCCATCGATCACCGAATTGCTCTCCCACTGCAATAGGAACAGTGGTTAAGCTTCTGACTGTTTTATATACGCCTGGATTTTCAGACCGAATGATATCTTCTATGAAATAAGGTTCAAGGCCTTCTATTTCCTTGCATATTTTAAGACCATCCTGCGTGTCGAAACGAGTATGTAAATCTATGGCCCACTTTCCGCCTCCACCAACAGCTTCATCCATCTTCTTGCAATGCTCAATTGTCTTTTTTACATTATCATAAAATTCAAAAGGCTGTTCTCCATTTCCCCCGGTTGGACCAGTACGATAACACCTGAAACCATCTTTGATACAATCTTGTGCTCGTTCATATTCAGTTACACCTTTTGAATTTTTATATCCTGTTGCATAACAATCAATATAATCTCTTGTAGCACCACCTAATAATTCATAAACAGGCACACCGATTGCCTTACCCTTGATGTCCCAAAGTGCCATTTCAATTGCACCAAGCCCATGTAGTTTTTCTCTGCCTGGAGGATAAAACATGGTGCGATACATGTACTGCCATAGGTGTTCAATTCTGAATGGATCTGTGCCAATTAGCATCTGCGCACATTGTTCAACCATGTCTTTGGTGCCACCTTCACCAATCCCAATAATTCCACCATCGGTTTCAATTTCAACAATGCCTCTTGCTTGGTTGAATAACGGCTTGGTGTAACCAGGAGCTGCATAGTACCTAATCTTTTTAATCTTGAGATTGGAACTTGCTGTTTGGGTGAAATTTTTCGGAGCAGCCTTAAGTCCCGAGAGCCCACCTAGCAGGGCTCCCGAGCCCAAAAGTGCTGACTGAAAAAAGTTTCTTCTTTGCATGCGATCGTTTTTAATTTTTATAATGTTTACCAATTATGAATTGCGCCATCGGGGCTTTTCAAATATGGATGAGGGTATTTGGTGTTCTCTTTTACTTCAAAAAGGAATGTTGCTTTCTTAGGATCAAACTTGACACCCAAACCAGGATTGGGATTTAAATAAATTTTACCATTTCTAAAATCATTTAAATCGCTGTTGAAATATGGAACGGCAGATAAACCACTTCCTTCATATAAACAACGTGCTGGACTTGTTGCACCCAATACATGGACCAATGCGGCCACAGAAAGTGGACCCGTACCATGCGGTATCATTCCTACATAATGTGTTTCACACATGTAAGCTAACTTTTGAAATTCCAATATTCCGCCAGTATTAGGTAACGTGAAGCGGGTGTAATCAATCAAATGATTTTCTATTAACTCATTTGTATCCCATCTATCGCCAAATTGTTCACCTACCGCCAATGGCACTTTAGTCATCTGGCGAACAGTTTTATATACGGCAAGGTTTTCAGAGCGAATCGGGTCCTCTACAAAATAGGGACCGAGGGGAGCAATTTCATTGCAAATGATCATAGCATCATTCAAGTCAAATCGCGTATGCAAATCGATAGCCCAATTTCCATGACCAGCTGCAGCTGCAACTATTTTACACTTTTCAATTGTTTCTTTTACGTTTTGTCCTGGATCAAACCTTTTTTCAACATCATTACCACCAGTTGGGCCAATACGATATACCCTATAACCTTCATTGATAACAGCCCTTGCGGTTTTTTCCTGTTCCTCCCGATTCAAATAAT
>CAMBGO010000133.1 GCA_945866165.1 Chitinophaga pinensis
TGCGGGTTGAAAAATTCCATCGGGAAGAATTTTTAATCCTTCTTTTGAACCACTGATGCCAATGAATTTCTCAACATAATCATACCAAGGTGCAATATCCTTGTAACGAATGGGCCAATCAACACCATGACCATCTTGTAGGTTTGCATTGAAGTCGATATCATTCCACCTAAACGTTAAGCGACCCCAGAGAAGCGATCTTCCTCCAAGAACATCAGCCCTGATCCAATCATATCGTTGTTTTTCCGTGTAAGGGTTTTCAATATCTTTTACATAGAATGATTTGTTGTCTTCACCAATAGAATAATGTCTTGATTGTACAGGAAATATTTTTTTGTCTTCTTTGCTGAGTTTGTTAGCGTGTTCAATTTCCCAAGGATGCTTGGTTGCAGATTCATATCCCTTGATATGTTCAACCATATTTCCTCTTTCAAGGATGATGGTTTTCAGACCTTTTTCACACAATTCTTTTGCGGCCCAGCCCCCGGAAATACCGGATCCGATAACGATGGCATCAAAATGAAATTGTTCTTTCATAAAAATAAAAATGGTCAACTGATATGAATGATATCAATTGACCATGTATAAAATGAATTTATTTAAAGGTTACCTTTTTTCATTTCACTCATTGCGAAATCTACTGCGCGTGCTGTGAGTGCCATATACGTTAGTGAAGGATTAACGCAAGATGCAGAGGCCATGCTGGCACCATCTGTTACAAAAACATTTTTAGCATCCCAAACTTGGTTGTTTTTATTTAGAACAGAATTTTTCGGATCTGTTCCCATCCTAGCAGTACCCATTTCATGAATGCCCCTGCCTGGTGTTCCGTCACCATCTCTTCCTTTTACATTTTTTACACCAGCAGCTTCAAGCATTTCGACTGCATCATTGAGCATGTCAACGCGCATTTTTTTCTCATTGTCTTTCAATTCACAATCAATTGAAAGTACTGGTAGACCCCATTTGTCTTTTTTGTTTTTATCAAGCGTTACTAAGTTTTCATGGTAAGGAAGTATTTCACCAAAACCACCCATACCAACTGTCCAGCTTCCTGGCTCTGTTAATGCTTCTTTTAATTCTTCACCGATGTTAAATTCTGCGATGTTTCTATTCCATGATTCTCTTGTTCCACTTCCTTGATAACCGAAGCCACGCAGGTAGTCGCGTTTGTCGTCATTGACATTTCTGAAACGTGGGATATAGAAACCATTGGGTCTTCTACCGAAATAATATTTGTCTTCATATCCTTCAACTATTCCACTTGCGCGAACACCAAGGTGGTGGTCCATCAGGTTATGACCCAATTGATTGCTTGAGCTTCCCAATCCTTCTGGCCAAATATCAGTTGCCGAGTTCATTAGTACCCAAGTGCTATTAAGTGTTGATGCATTTAGGAATACAATCTTTGCTTTGTATTCATATGTTTGATTTGTTTCAGCGTCTAATACCTCTACGCCTGTTGCACGTTGGGTATTTTTATCATACAGAATTTTCGTAACAATAGAAAAAGGACGCAGGGTTAAGTTGCCTGTTTTCATTGCTGCAGGCAAGGTTGATGATTGTGTGCTGAAATACCCGCCGAATGGGCATCCTAGCCAACATTTGTTACGAAACTGGCAATTGGTTCTGCCCTGGAGGGGTTGAGTAATGTTGGCCGTACGACCAATGATCAAGTGTCTTGTACCTTTATAGTGTTCTTTCAATCTTGCTGCAACATCTTTTTCAACGCAGGTAAGGTCCATCGGAGGCATGAATTTCCCATCTGGTAAAACGGGTAGTCCTTCTGTTGAACCACTGATGCCTGCAAAGGTTTCAACGTAGTCGTACCATGCAGCAATCTCTTTATACCGAATGGGCCAATCTGTTCCTATTCCTTCTTTTGCATTTGCTTCAAAGTCGAGGTCACTCCAGCGATAGCTTTGTCTACCCCACATCAATGACCTTCCTCCAACATGGTATCCACGAAACCAGTCGAAGCGTTTTACTTCAGTATAAGGGCATTCGCTGTCTTTCGCCCAGTAGTCAAGGTTTATTTCATTTAACGGATAATCCCTTTTAAGTACTGGATAATCTTTAATCATTTGTTGAGTACGTCCGCCTCGGTGAGGAAATTCCCAGGTGTCTTTTGTTGCGTTGGTATAATCTTTTACGTGTTCAATATTTCTTCCACGTTCAAGCATGATAACCTTAAGGCCTTTTTCTGTGAGCTCTTTAGCGGCCCATCCGCCACTGATACCTGAGCCAACAACGATTGCGTCAAAAACATTTGATTCTGGCATGTGATTAGTTTGTGTTAACGAATTTACTGAATTAATTTAAATACAGTTTAGGGTTTAGAAGTCAGACGTCAGGAGTAAGAAATCAGGTGTAAAGATTGATATGATGATTTAGTAAAAAGACTCCCAATTCTAAATACAGTTTAGGGTTTAAAGTTTAGGGTTTAGAAGTCAGACGTCAGGAGTCAGAAATCAGGTGTAAAGATTGATATGATGATTTAGTAAAAATGTTTATTTATTAAACCTTAAACTCTAAACATCACAAATGGTGATGCCTTGTTTCAACGCAGCGATCTTATCTGGCCAGCTTGGGATGAATTCTTGTGCAACATATCCTTTGAATCCTGTGTCTAAAATGGCTTTCATGATGGCAGGATAGAAAAGTTCTTGTGTATCATTTATTTCATTTCTTCCTGGAACACCACCAGTATGATAGTGTGCAAAGTATTGATGTTTATCACGAATGGTTCTGATTACATCACCTTCATCGATTTGCATGTGGTAGATATCGTAAAGCAATTTAAAATTTTCAGATCCTACGCGCTTGCAAAGCTCTACGCCCCACGTTGAATTGTCGCATTGATAGTCTTTGTGATCTACTTTTGAATTTAGCAGTTCCATGACCAGTGTAACACCATGCCTTTCAGCTAAGGGGATTAATTTTTTTAGCCCTTCTGTGCAGTTATTCAATCCTGTTTCTGCATCTTTCCCTCTTTTGCTTCCGGAAAAACATATCAAGTTTTTGTACCCGGCTTTTGCAACCAGTGGAATCATCTCGGTATAGTTCGCAATCAATTTTGAATGGAAGGTGGTGTCATTGAAACCATCTATCAGGTTGATCTCTGCTCCATTGCACATTGAAGAGTAGAGGCCGTATTTTTTCATGGTTTCCCAGTCTTTTGGACCTACCAAGTCGATAGCCTTTATGCCTATTTCTTTTATTTCTTTGCAAAACTGTTCAAACGGAATAGAGTCGTAGCACCACCTACAAACGGAGTGGTTGATATTGCCTTTAAGTTGAAGTGTGCTCACAGAATCATTTTTTTCTGCAATAATATTACTGATAGCTGGGCTTGATATACCACCTGCTGCAACAGTACCCAACATGATATTTTTGATAGCGCTTCTGCGCGATGAATTTTTCATGTACGGAAGATATTGAATGCTTTTGCTTTCCTTGTAGTGAAATATAAAATGGTAAATGCCACAATCAGAATAGCTGGGAAAAGTAACATGTTTGAAAGTGTTGCCTGTCCAGCAGCGAGGTCAGCAGCATCGCCAACCATACCTTGACTTTCTGCCACTACCTTGTTGCTTTGAATCCATCCACCAATTACGGGTTGAAACATAGATGAAGAAAACATTCCGATTCCACCCATAATAGAAAGTCCGAGTGCGCCAGTTTCTGGAAGCTTTTCACCAACAAATCCAAGCATATTGGGCCAGAAATAACAAATTCCCAGTGCATAGAAAATCGCTGCTACATACAACATCGATCCACTCATGGTGCTGAGCATGTAAATTCCAATTACTCCAAATATGGCAGAGCCAAGCAACACACCAACCGTGTTGAGTTGTTTTATCAAAGGCCCTGCAAAGAACCTACCCACTGCCATTAATCCTGTAACCAAGGCAAGGATTAACATTGGACTAGCACCAGCTTTTGCCAAAATTGGACCAACCCATTGTTGTGGACCGAATTCTGAAATAGCGGTGAGTGCCATGCAGGCAGCCATGAAAAGATATAGGGGATTTAACATCGCCTTGAAATTTGCTAGGGTATTATCACCGGCAACCCTTGGCTTTGGAAAACTTTGTCCGAAGAACAATACCGCATATATAATAGTAGGAATCAAGATAACCCATATTTGAGCCTGCCAAGGAAGCGATGCATCTGTCATGAATTTTGAAATGAGGGAGCCTAGAACAATTCCACCGGGGAACCACATATGGAAGCGATTCAACTTGCTATGAAATTCATTGCCGGTATAGGAGTCAGCTATCATTGGGTTACATGCTGCTTCTGTACATCCATTGCCCAGTCCGATAAGAAGTGTTGAAATAAGCAATACATTATAACTGCTTGCATAAATGGTTGTGATGATACCAATAGCATGTGCCACCAATGCAATTTGCATAATTAGTTTTGGACCCATCTTGGCATAGAAAATGCCGCCCAAGATCATTGAAATAGGGAAGCCTAGAAACCACATAGAGTTAATGGTGCCCAGTTGAACTGGATCTAGGTTTAATTCTGTTCCCAACTGAACGAGAATTCCTGCACGGATGCTGAATGAAAATGCCGTTGTGATCAGTGCAAAGCAACTTGCCAAAAAAAGGCGGTTTGCATTTAGGGGTTGACTCATTGTTGATTGTTTTGGTTAAGGGTAAAAAATTAATGGGTTATAAGTGAATATGACATAAGTTAATCGTTGTGCAATAGAAAGGTTTTTTAAAAAGGGCCCTTTACTATAATTTTAGACTATTGAATTTAAAGAGAAATCTTTAACTAAATTCATTATTTTTAAAACTCTTTTTCACAGCATATCATTTAATTAAATCAACATGAATAGAAAATTAAGAATGGGTATGGTTGGTGGAGGCAAGGATGCCTTCATTGGAGCCATTCATCGCCATGCCATCGGCATTGATGGCATGATCGACATTGTGTGCGGCGCACTTAGTATCAATCCGGACATTGCAAAGGATTCTGGTAAAGCTATATTTCTTCCGGAAGACAGGATCTATCTCACTTACGAAGAGATGATCAAAAAAGAAAGTGAGTTGCCGGCAGACAAGCGCATGGATTTCGTAACCATTGTTACTCCCAACTTCGCACACTTTGCACCAGCTATGATGGCCATGGATCATGGCTTTCATGTTGTGATTGAAAAACCAATTGCATTCACATTGGATGAAGCGTTGCAATTGAAGAAGAAGGCAGCTGAAACAGGAAAAATTCTATGTTTAACACATACCTATTCTGGCTATCCGCTTGTAAAGCAAGCAAAGCAAATGGTTAAGCAAGGTGCTTTTGGAAAGATTCGCAAGGTATGGGTTGAATATCCTCAAGGATGGTTGAGTAAGCTTTCTGAAAGAGAAGGCAATGCACAAGCAGCTTGGCGAACAGATCCAACGAAAAGCGGAAAGAGTGGTTGCATGGGCGATATAGGAACGCATGCTGCTCATCTAGCTGAATATATTTCAGGATTGAAAATCACACAAATTTGTGCAGACTTAAATATTTTAGTTGAAGGAAGAATATTGGATGATGATGGTGGCGTATTGTTGAAATTTGAAAATGGTGCAGCAGGAGTATTGATGGCATCACAAGTTGCAGCCGGTGAAGAGAATGGAATCAAGATCAGGGTGTATGGTGAGAAAGGCGGATTGGAATGGGCGCAGCACGAACCGAATACCATGTTGGTGAAATGGCTTGATCAACCAACTCAAATTTACAGGGCAGGTGGAAACTATGGCGATAGGCTTTCTTCTTTTGCTACACACAATTCAAGAACACCTGGTGGACATCCTGAAGGATACCTTGAAGCATTTGCAAATATCTACCGCAATTTTGCTTTTACATTGACTGCTCAGTTGGAAGGAACAACACCAACTCCTGAAATGCTTGATTTCCCTGGTGTAGAAGATGGTATTAGGGGCATGGCATTCATTGATAATGTTGTCGCTTCTTCTCAATCAGATAAAAAATGGACACCCCATAGTATTTAAAAAATAATATAATGAAAACGATAAAAGGTCCTGGTTTGTTTTTGGCCCAATTCATGGGCGACAAGCCTCCGTTCAACAATCTCGCTTCAATATGCAAATGGGCAGCATCACTTGGATTCAAGGGTGTGCAGATCCCAAGTTGGGATCCCCGTTGCATCGATCTTGAAAAAGCTGCAAAAAGCAAGACCTATGCACAAGAGATCAAGGGTATTGTAGAAGCGGCAGGTTTAAAAATTACTGAGTTATCATCTCATTTGCAAGGACAGCTTGTTGCAGTTCATCCTGCATACGATGCACAGTTTGATGGGTTTGCACCAAAAGAAGTTAGGGGAAATCCAAAGGCAAGAACCAAGTGGGCAGTACAGCAATTGAAATATGCTGCGAAAGCATCGGCTAATTTGGGGCTCAATGCACACGCCACTTTCAGTGGTGCCTTGTTATGGCATACCGTTTATCCTTGGCCGCAACGTCCTGCTGGATTGGTAGATACAGGTTTTACTGAACTTGCAAAAAGGTGGTTGCCTATATTGGATGTGTTTGATGACAATGGTGTTGATCTTTGTTATGAGATTCACCCAGGAGAAGATTTGCATGATGGCATTTCTTATGAGATGTTTTTAGAAAAAACAAAGAATCACAAACGCGCTTGTTTATTATATGATCCAAGCCATTTTGTTTTGCAATGCATGGATTACCTAACCTACATTGATTATTATCATGAGCGCATCAAGATGTTCCATGTAAAAGATGCAGAATTTAATCCAACTGGAAAGCAAGGTGT
>CAMBGO010000134.1 GCA_945866165.1 Chitinophaga pinensis
TTGTGTTGGTTACTAAAAATGAAACAGAAACGCTGATGGATGAGGCAATCGGCTCTCAGATAAGCGACTATATCATCAAGCCCGTTAGCCCAAGTCAAATTCTGCTGGTACTGAAAAAGCTACTTGAAAATAAAAGGCTCGTATCAGAAAAAACTACGCAACGTTATCAGGAGCAATTTAGGTTGCTATTTGATGGTGCAGAAAATGCAACTGATCATAAAACCTGGACCAATGTTTACCGCCAGCTTATTTTTTGGGAACTAGAAATGGAAAAAAGCAGTACTGCTGAAATGATGGATATCCATCTATCTCATAAAAAGGAGGCAAACAGAACATTCTTCAAATTTATTTCAAAAAACTATGCTTCTTGGATCCAAGCAGTTGATGTCAATGCACCGTTGTTGAGTCATCAATTATTTCAGCAAAAGGTTTTGCCAATGCTCAGCAAAGGTGAGCCAATGATTTGGCTGGTTATCGATAATCTGCGTTTTGATCAATGGAAATCCATTGAGCCCACTCTGTCTGAATTATTTCGGATAAATGAAGAAGATTGTTACTTCTCAATTCTGCCAACTACTACACAATATGCGAGGAATGCAATTTTTTCTGGCCTCACGCCCCTAGAAATGGAAAAGAAGTATCCTGAAAAATGGAAGTCAGATAATGATGACGATGGCAAAAATAATAATGAGGAATTTTTTCTGAAACAACAACTATTGGCAGCTGGAAAGCGAGATGTTAAAATGGTTTATCATAAAATCACAAACCATTCAGAAGCCATCAAATTAGCTGATCATGCTCATAACTTGTTAGACAATGAACTCTCCGTAATTGTTTACAATTTTGTAGATATGTTGAGCCATGCTCGTACCGAAAGTGAAGTACTCAAGGAATTGTCAATTGATGAGGCTGCATACAGGAGCTTAACTGTAAGTTGGTTTAATCATTCTCCCTTGATTCAGTTGTTGAAAAAATTAGTAGATAAGAAAATCAATATTGTTCTTTGCTCTGATCATGGAAGTATTAAGGTTAACAATCCCATCAAGGTATTGGCTGATCGTCAAACAACTTCAAATCTCAGGTATAAAAACGGTAAGAACTTGGATTATAACCCTAGGGAGGTATTGTCTTTTAAGGATCCCACATTGGCTAAACTGCCAAAGGCGAATATCAACAGCTCCTTTATTTTTGCAGGTGAGCAGGATTTCCTGTGCTATCCAAACAATTTCGCTTATCACTCTAATTACTTTAACAATACTTTTCAGCATGGTGGCATCTCAATGGAGGAAATGATTGTTCCTGTTGTGAGTATGTCTAGTAAGTGAAAAAATGATTATACACAACAAGCAATGAAAATGTTCACAACTAATTCATCAATAGCCTTGTATGCTTTTAGTCAATCGTTAAATTTGTAAAAAAGAAGTATGAAGATTAAATATACACCTGCCACCCTCGAAAAAATCGAGAAAATTATTTCTGAGGCAGGATATATCTTGAGATATGAGCGAGGTACTTTCCAAAGTGGTTTTTGTATTCTAGAATTAAAAAAAGTAGTTGTTCTAAATAAGTTTTTACAAATTGAAGGAAGAATAAATACATTAATAGACTTGCTGGGAATTCTTATTCTAGTGCCAGATCACCTGAGTGTTGAAAGTAAAAAATTATATGAGGAATTATTGACAAAGCCAGAAGTCTTGGCATAGCGATGCTAGATAGCTAACCTTCAAAATTTGCTTCCCTTGTCGTTTACAATTGAATTTTTAGGTACTGGAACAAGCAGTGGTGTTCCGATGATTGCCTGTAAGTGTGGGGTATGCAACTCAA
Source organism: Chitinophaga pinensis (assembly GCA_945866165.1). GTDB lineage: Bacteria > Bacteroidota > Bacteroidia > Chitinophagales > Chitinophagaceae > Pollutibacter. The sequence goes on from CAMBGO010000134.1 coordinate 1,825, forward strand.
GTGATAAAAAGGATAAACGTCTAAGAAGTAGTATTCATGTGAAATACGGCAGAACATCATTGGTCGTAGATACTACACCCGATTTTCGGTACCAAATGTTGCGATCAAAAGTTGAACACCTTGATGCAATATTATTTACTCATTCGCACAAAGATCATATTGCTGGGCTAGATGATATCAAGGCCTATAATTTTATTTCACAACAGCCTATGTCTCTTTATGCAAATTATGAAACGGCAGCTGCAATTCAGCGTGACTTTTACTATGCGTTTCAAGAAAAAAAATATCCTGGTATTCCCGACTTGAATCTCAATATTATAAAAAACGAATCTTTTTATGTGCATGAAATGCAAGTAACTCCTATTCTTGTTAAGCATCTTAATATGGATGTATTGGGATTTAGGCTGGGTAACTTTACTTACATAACAGATGCAAATTATATTGATGAAAAAGAAAAGGAAAAAATCAAGGGTTCTGAAGTACTCGTATTAAATGCACTTAGAATTGAAAAACATCTTTCTCATTTCACTTTGCAGGAAGCCATTAATCTTGCAACTGAATTGAATATCCCCAAAACATATTTTACCCATATCAGTCATCAAATGGGATTACACAGTGAAGTTAGTCCTACGCTTCCTGCTGGCATGTTCTTGGCTTACGACGGACTTGTTATTACCGTTGATTAAACAGCAGTTTGAGGAGGATTTCAACTTGAATCTCCTCATACATGCAATTAGATTTGTGAATCTATATGGGAAAGGGTTTTCGTGAAATTTTTATTTTTTCAAAAAAGGAACGGGTAGCTATTTATTTATTGCTCATCATCAGTAGTTTGGTTTGGGTGATACCAGGTTTTTTTTCAGTGAAAAAAATAGATCCTGAATGGATTACCATAACACCGTTGGAGTTGAGTGAGAGAAAAAAACAATTTCTAAATCGAACCGATTGTACTTATAAAACCAGTAATAGGCGATATGAGAATACCGAATTTTCGAAAACTCCGATGTTGTTTCAATTCGATCCTAATGAAGTTTCGAGAGAAGAACTTATAAAACTTGGTTTTACTGAGCGTATAGCAAGTTCATTAATCAATTACAGGTTGAAAGGTGGGCATTTCAAAAGCGCAGATGATCTCAAGAAAATATATGGGTTAAATCCGGATTTAGCCAATCGACTCATTCCGTATGCTGTCGTTAAAACTGCATCAAATGCAACTCCATTTCAAAAGCAAAAGGATGCTCCATCTTCAACGCCTGCAATGCTTGATATCAATCATGCCGATAGTACAGCATTTGCAAGCTTGCCTGGTATCGGAAGCCGCCTTTCCTCTAGGATTGTTCGCTATCGTCAGCGATTAGGAGGGTTTTATGACCTTAATCAATTGAAAGAAGTGTATGGCATTACTGATTCAACTTTAAAACAGATTAGAGGGATGTTATACAATAAGGGAGACGGTATTAATAAACTAAATCTGAATGAGATGAAATACGAGGAATTGTCATCGCATCCTTATATAGGCTATTCAAAGGCGAGGCTGTTAATAGCATTTCGAAATACTCATGGAAAAATAAAAAATAGAGATGAACTTATGAGGGCAGCCTTGTTTGATTCTATAGTCGTTGAAAAAATTCTTCCTTACTGTCTTTTTTAATTAATCGAGAAAATCATCCTCTTGCTTTGGACCATATTTGTCGAAAAGTTTGTCAATGGCTCCTGAAAATACAGGCAGTTTTGACTTGGCAAATTCTTTTATAATTCTGATGGATTCAAGTGCCTGTTTTTCAGTCATCTTGCCTTCTTTTACGAGTCGTTCAATCAGCTCCTTCATGTTAGAGGTTGTTATGCCACTTTTAACATGCTCATTTTGGCATGATCGAATTTCTTCTTGGCATAGTCAAGGGTAAGGGTAAAGCTCTTTTCTTTTGAAGAAGGAAGCTCAAACATCGCATCAGTAAGGATGTTTTCACATATTGAACGAAGTCCGCGTGCACCTAATTTATATTCCATAGCTTTTTCTACCATGAAATCAAGTACATCATCTTGAATAATCAACTCAATATCTTCTAGTTCAAATAGTTTTTTATATTGTTTTATTAAGGCATTCTTCGGATCTGTTAGAATGGCTCTTAGGGTTTCCTTGTTAAGGGGGTTCAGGTAAGTAACGATTGGTAGCCGGCCTAGTAATTCTGGAATAAGACCAAATGATTTCATGTCCTGGGCGTTAACAAATCGCAGCAGGTTAGATTTCATTTCTTCCTGCAATTCCTTGTTTACATTGAACCCAATAGAATTGGTATTAACCCTTCTAGCAATAATTTTATCAATACCATCAAAGGCACCACCACATATGAAAAGGATATGTTGGGTATTTACTTTAATCAATTTTTGATCAGGGTGTTTTCGGCCTCCTTGCGGTGGGACCAATACTTCCGTTCCTTCTAGTAGTTTAAGCAAACCCTGCTGAACACCTTCTCCACTTACGTCTCTTGTGATGGAGGGATTATCACTTGTGCGTGCAATTTTATCAATCTCATCTATATAAACGATTCCTTTTTCTGCAGCAGCGATATCATAATTGCAAACCTGCAATAACCTAGTGAGAATGCTCTCAACATCCTCCCCAACATAGCCAGCTTCTGTGAACACAGTTGCATCAACAATTGCAAAAGGAACATTGAGCAAACGCGCAATTGTTTTTGCCAACAAGGTTTTCCCTGTTCCCGTTTCACCAGTCATGATGATGTTGCTTTTTTCTATCTCTACTTCTTCGGCAGTTGGATCTTTTTTGGTGTTTTTAGACTTTCTAGATTGATCAAGTCTTTTATAATGATTATATACAGCTACGGAAAGAATTTTTTTTGCTTCATCTTGACCGATTACATATTCGTCAAGGTGAACTTTCAATTCCATTGGTTTTCTAACAGTCAGTTTAAAGCCTGAACCCTCTTCGTTTTTGGAAGTAACCTCTTGTTCAACAATCTCCCTTGCATGATCAACGCATCCCTCACAAATATGTCCGTCTTGACCCGCAATGAGTATTTTAACCTCGTCACGAAGTTTGCCACAAAAAGAGCAATGAAGGGTTGTTTTTGCCATGGTTAAAAGTAAGGTAAAGCGCCAAAAATAAGGCTATCTATATATTAAAGTTTATCTAAAATGCCGTCTACAATTCCATACGCCACAGATTCTTTTGCATCCATCCAATAATCTCTGTCAAAGTCTTTCATAACTTTCTCAAATGTCTGTCCACAATTTTTAGCAAGTATATTGGCTCCTAATTCTTTAATTTTTCTGATTTGTTCAGCCATTATTTCTAGGTCTGCTGAAGTGCCTTGTCCACCACCAGAAGGCTGGTGTATCATCACTTCACCATGAGGGTAAATGAAACGTTTTCCCTTTTCTCCACCACTCAGCAATATTGAACCCATGGACGCAGCCATACCCATACAGATGGTTGACACAGGAGATGAAATCATTTGCATGGTATCATATATAACCATACCACTTGTTACAACGCCGCCTGGACTATTAATATAAAATTTAATTTCTTTTCCAGGATCAACTGATTCTAGAAACATCAACCGTGCGCTCAAGTCTTTTGCAGAGCGGTCGTCAACAACGCCCCATAGAAATATTTTTCTTTCTTCAATGAATTTTTTGTCAAACCGTGCACCAGACATCATGCTTTCCATGATGTTGTTGTTTTCTTTTGGCTCATGTTCATCATCAGAGCGTATAGGTAAATATGAATGAGTAGGTATTTTCATTATTATTTCTTTTGATAGTTAGGATTTCTTTTGTTTTTTTGGATTGAGGATTAAAACCTCATCAACCAGTCCATATTCCTTTGCTTCCAGGGCTGTCATCCAAAAATCACGGTCGAAATCTTTTGCAATTTTATCTACAGGTTGTCCGCTGTGTAACGACACAACTTCGTACAGTTCCTGCTTTAGTTTTCTAACCTGTGCAACAGTGATTTCTATATCCGATGCCTGACCCCCAGCGCCTGCGCTAGGTTGGTGCATCATAATACGGGAATGCTTTAAGGCAGTCCTTTTTCCTTCTGTACCGGCACATGTCAATACTGCAGCCATGCTTGCGGCAACACCAATACAGATCGTTGAAACATCTGGTGTTACATATTGCATGGTGTCGTATACCCCAAGACCGGCGTGAACTGATCCACCAGGACTATTGATATACATTTGAATATCCCTGGTTCTGTCAGTGCTATCAAGAAACAGCAATTGTGCAGTAACGATGTTTGCTACCTCATCTGTTATGGGATATCCCAAAAAAATGATCCTGTCCATCATGAGCCTGCTATAAACATCCATTACAGCAACATTCATAGGACGTTCCTCAATAATATTGGGTGTTAGGTTTGTAACAAGGTGTTTAGTATAAGCATCAAGGGTATTACTAGAAATCCCCTGGTTTTTCACTGCGAATTTTTCAAATTCTTTACCCAAGTTGGTCATGATAGTATTCTTTAATGAGGAAAGTTAAAACAAATAACTTCCAAAAAGCATGCCTGTTGAAAAAGCAGACAAAATGCCATATAAAATCAAGGTATAAAATGCCTTTTAAATGAAAAAAAATGCGGTTTGGTTGAAAATTAATTTGCACAAACTTCAACCCGCAATCCCATTAAGTTAATGGTTATGCTTTTCTTGGAGTTTACTAAACTCTTCTGCGCTAATCTTTTTTTCTGTTGGTTTTACCTTTGAAGCCGCCCATGAAAGTACTTTGGCACTGAATACGCGTTGGTAAGCATTTTCCACTTGCTTTTCATCGCCCATGAGTCTTTCAACATAGCTATCGAGCCATTCGTAATTACCGCCAAGGTTCATAGAGCCAAAATAACCGATCAGTTGCTGACGCAAGCTTTCCATTATTTCTTCCCTGCTAACTTGTATTGTATTGCCAGAAGCGATTTCATT
>CAMBGO010000135.1 GCA_945866165.1 Chitinophaga pinensis
CACATGGGCATCATTGCGAATCTTCAGCTATCAAATCACCTTGATTTACGAGCCTATCCACTTAATTTGATTTTCAGTCAGAAAAAATTCAGCTACACCCAACAGATTCCCAACCAACCTGATAACAACTACGACAAAATACAGGAAAAGACAGTAGAATCAATCGTAATGAGTTTTCCTATTCAGGTGAGATTGAAAAGTGACCGGATAAATAACTTCAGGGTTTATACCCTTGCAGGCTTGAAATATGACTTCGACCTAGCAAGTAATTCCAATGCAAGAAACGCCGACGACATTGTGAAAGTGAAAAAAGGAGATTATGGTGTTGAAGGTGGTATTGGATTTCAATTCTTCTTTCCCTATTTCATTCTATCTCCTGAAATAAAATTCAGTTATGGACTCTCCAATGTTCATAGTCGTGATGAATCCCTGCGATACTCAAATGTAATTGATAAGATGAACAGCAGGATGCTCTTGTTTTCAGTGCACTTTGAAGGTGGTGGGGGGAAGTAAATCAGAAGACAGACGACAGGAGACAGACGTCAGGAGACAGTAAAAATATATATTACATCTGAATTCTGACATCTGATGTCTGACGTCTGATTCCTGACGTCTGATTTCTGACTCAATAATCATACTCCCTTCTAAACATATTCCACCTCAAGCCAAGTGAGCTGAAAGCAGTGTTGGTGCTATTTTCTTGGTTTCTAATATTAAAATTAGCTTCCAAAAAAAGATTTTCTTTCCACTCATAAGCCACCCAAAGATTTAGGTTAAGGTTTTTTCTACTAACTGGAGAACCATATCGAAAACCATCAAAAGCTGCCCTGGTTTCATTCGACAAGAAAATATTATTTCCAAAATTTTTATTCGCTGTGTCAACGCCATTCAACCAATAAATAGCTTTCGCTTGCACGGTCCATTTTGGTGCAGGCTGATAACGGAGTATTGAAACAAATTCTCTAATGTTAGACATCAACGGATGTGCCATGGGCTGATTATAATGCGTGTAGTTTCCAACAGTATCAAAATGAGAATAGGTAAATGGCCTGATCCAATTGGCTTCCAATTGCAAGTCAAGGTTCTTTACATTCATTACATCAATGTATTTTAAACCTCCTTGTATGGCCCACTTATTGCCCCACCAACCTTTTCGCTGACGAACATATTTGGTATTAAATTCATCTATCAAAACTTGCCCATATAATTGAAGTGTCTTTGCAATATTGGCTTTTGCATCAACCCCTATAAATGAATTATCGGGACTACCTACCTGCAATTCAGCTACACGTAAAAACATCACAGGATTCAAATAACTGAATTCAAAATGATCTCTTCGTCCAAATACAATGCTCTCAAATAATCCAAGCGATAGCCACTTTGGAGCATTGAAACTAATATGATGAAACACTGCATACTTCTTAGGGAATAGCGTATCCTTATCTACTCTGCGCGTATACTGTGAAGTCAACTCCATTATCCTGCTTACATAATTAAATCTTCCGGCATGCAAATTTAGATTGAGAAAAAGATGGGAGGCAGCATAATCACTCATGTACAAACTTCGATATCCTGATCCAAGAAACATCTTATCATAACCAAACTGAACATTAACAAATTTTGTTGCATTAAAAAATACGGAGCCCCTACCATCAAAATAATCATACCCATTCCCCTTAAACCGTTTAGAAAGGTTCGCGCCAGGAACACCACGGAACTGCGTCACACGTTGCCTTACAAACAAGGGTGGTCGTTCTTGATTTTCGGTGAGATATACATCGAATCCAATCTTATTTGCAATCAACCCCCTGGCGACAGCACCACGTGAATTCAAAAAAAGAAATTGACCTGCATCTTTTTCTTGCATGGCCTGCAACTGTATCACAGGATTCACAGAAAGGAAAAAATCTTTTTGTTGAATCTTGATCATGTTGGCAGGGTCTTCATATATGCCCTTCAATAAAACCTTATTGCTTTTTATTGAATCACGATTTAAGTTGGACCACTCCAGGTTATTTAATTGTGACCGAGACAAGTTATACTGATCAACAGCTGAAAGCGATTTAGCAATAGTTGAATGTTCAATAGATTGTATCCACCATTTCCTATTAAAAGGTTTTAAAAAAGAAAAATTAAGCAATGAATCATCTTGTAGCTTAATTTCCATCCGATCTAATAGGATATTGTCCTTTGAACCCTGCTGAAACAGGGTAGATTGTGCAATTATATTAATTGGAGCAATAAAAATGCAAGCGACTAAAAAGGTTTTGATAATTTGCATGTTATAAACTTAAATCATCCGAGAATGTCGAATATTATTATAAAAAACACATCGATTGTAAACGAAGGTAAAACATACCAAGGGGATATCCTTATCGGCGATCAACGCATCTTAAAAATTGATGGCATAATTGATAATAAATATAATGCAAGAGAAATAGATGGCTCCAACAAATATGTATTGCCAGGTGTGATTGATGACCAAGTTCATTTCAGGGAACCAGGTCTAACACATAAAGCAGATATCCATACTGAATCAATTGCGGCAGTGGCTGGTGGCACTACAACTTTTATGGAAATGCCAAATACCAAACCCGCTGCACTTACCCAAGAACTACTTGAAGAAAAATACATTATTGCAGCAAATGCCTCTCCTGCCAATTATTCATTTTTCATGGGTACTTCAAATGACAATGAAGAAGAAGTACTTAAAACAAATGAGAAAAAAGACAGGGTATGTGGAATAAAAATTTTTATGGGAGCCTCAACTGGGAATATGTTGGTTGACAACCACCTTACACTCGATAATATTTTTAGAAAAAGCGAATTACTAATTGCTACACACTGTGAAGATGAACGCATCATCAAATCCAATCTTCAACGTATCCAGTCTGAAAAGAAAATATTAGAAGCATCAGACCATCCAATCATCAGGGATATTGAAGGATGCTTTGAATCTTCGCTGATGGCAGTTCAGTTGGCCATGAGAAATAATACAAGATTGCATATACTGCATATTTCAACTGCGAAGGAACTGCAACTGTTTACCAACTTGATAGAATTAAAAGACAAACGGATAACCTCCGAAGTATGCATTCACCACTTACATTTTACAGCGGATGATTATGCAACATTGGGTAACAAAATAAAATGTAATCCCGCCATCAAAGCAAGTGAAAACCGGGATGCACTTTGGGAAGCCTTGCTGGACAATCGTCTTGATGTGATAGCAACCGATCATGCACCTCATACCATGGAAGAAAAATTCGGAGGATACACCGAATCACACGCTGGATTGCCACTTGTTCAACACAGTCTGCTGATGATGCTACATTATCACAAACAAGAAAAGATATCCATAGAAAAACTTGTTCAAAAAATGTCACACAATGTTGCAACTTGTTTTCAAATAAAAGAAAGGGGATTTATTCGGGAAGGATATTTTGCAGACCTTGTAATGGTAGATTTAAATAAACAAACAACTATCTCCAAAGAAAATATCTTGTACAAATGTGGATGGAGTCCGCTTGAAGGATTTACCGCACCTGCATCAATTGATACAACTTTTGTAAACGGATACCCTGTTTATGAAAATAACAAAGTAGATGCATCACATAGGGGAATGCGCTTAACATTTGATAGGAATTAATCACCAACATGAGAATCGACAAAACGACCTTATACGACCTTTCGGTTTTTGATAAGGATGAAGATTTCTCTTTATTTCACAAAATAGATTTTACAAAAACCATTGCTGGAAGATCGAGCCTACTCAATTTTTTCAAGCAGCCATTTGGTTCAATTGAAGAAATACTTCAAGTACAGAACATCATTAAAATAATTAGTAATGATATACATTCCTGGCCGTCTAACATCACCAATGGAACCCTGTTGGTTATCGACAAATTTTTAGACGATAACCCAGAAACGATTCCGGCTGAACCAAATCCAATAAATACTTTTATATATAAATTTATTCACCCGACAGGGTATTCAATGATCCTCTTTTCAGTAAAACAATTATTTGAACTGGTGAAGGGATATGAATTGATTTTACGATTTTTCATAGGGAAAGAAATTCCCCAAAAATTATCAACTGTATTATCTCAAGCAGAAAAAATCATTTCGCATAAAAGTCTAAAGTCACTAAAAGGGAAAAAATATTTTTCTGAAATGGACAGGACCGACATATTGAACTATGGTAGGTTTTTCCATGTTGATTTTGCTGCAGAACTAAGATTGCTATCTGTATTGTATGGATCATTGGATGCATGGTATTCAATGGCGATGGCCACCAAGGAATTAAAATTGAATTTTCCAACATTCATCGAAAGCTCAGAACCAATTTTCAATGCAAAGGGACTTCATCATCCGCTTTTACAAAATCCCGTTCCATACGACCTTGAGTTGAATGACAAGAAAAATTTCATCTTTCTAACAGGTGCAAACATGGCGGGTAAAAGCACGCTGATAAAAAGCGTAGGAATAGCGACCTACCTAGCGCATTTGGGAATGGGTGTTCCGGCACAATCAATGTCGCTAACCCTTTTTGAGGGTATCTTAAGCAATATCAATGTGGCAGATAATATCGTAAAAGGGGAAAGCTATTTTTTTAATGAAGTGAAAAGAATCAAAGAAACACTATCAACCATTGGTGATGGGAAAAGATGGTTGGTGTTGATTGATGAACTCTTCAAAGGAACAAATATCCAAGATGCCATGAAATGCTCACTCACGGTAGTAGGTGGCCTGGTTAAAATGAAGACTGGACTTTTTATTTTATCGTCACACCTTTACGAGATAGGCGATGAATTAAAACAATATCCTGCTATCGGTTTCAAGTACTTCGAAACCAATCTGGAAAATAATGAATTAAAATTCAGTTATCAGTTGAAGGAAGGCATTAGCACAGATAGGATAGGATACCTCATTCTAAAAAAAGAAGGAGTGGTAGACATGATTGAAGGTATTGGGAAAACAACCATATCAAACGATTAATACTACATCTACATCAGTTTATTTTACTTTCTATTCAAGGGTTTAATACCAAATGAATTACAATATGCAGCAATAGCTTTACACCATGTTTGTAAAGACCTATGGCAGCGCAGTATATGGGGTAGAAGCAACCACCATAACAATTGAAGTTAATTGGACCGCACAGGGAAAAGATTATTGTATTGTAGGGTTGCCCGACAATGCTATAAAAGAAAGTATGCAGCGGGTAGAAAGTGCTATCAAGTCGAACGGATTTGAAATGCCAAGAACAAGAATTGTTGTAAACCTCGCACCAGCTGACCTGAAAAAAAGTGGAACAGCATTCGATCTTCCGATTGCTATTGGCGTATTAACTGCATCGGAGCAAATAAAAATCACAAAGAGTCTTTCGGATCATATCATGATGGGAGAACTAAGTCTCGATGGTGAACTAAGAGCCATTCGAGGTGCATTGCCAATTGCAATACAGGCAAAAAGGGAAGGCTTCAAGGGATTGATCATTCCGCACATGAATGCAAGAGAGGCTGCCATGGTAGATGAGGTGAATGTATTCGGAATGAAAACTTTAAAAGAAGTTGTAGCATTTATAAGACAGGAAGGCAACAATTTTACACCACTAAAAATTGATGTGAAGAAGGAATTTTATGATTCGCAACAACAATTTGAATCAGATTTTTCAGAAGTAAAAGGACAGGAAAATATAAAACGTGCAATGGAAATCGCGGCGGCGGGCGGACATAATGTTATTCTCATTGGTCCGCCCGGCGCCGGGAAAACCATGCTCGCAAAACGGCTTCCATCTATCCTTCCTCCCCTATCATTGGAAGAATCACTTGAATCCACCAAGATACATAGCGTAGCAGGAAAACTTCCCGAACACAGCAGTCTCATCACAAAAAGACCTTTTAGAAGTCCACACCATACCATCAGCGATGTTGCACTTGTTGGCGGAGGATCATCACCGCAGCCAGGAGAAATATCACTTGCACACAACGGCGTGCTGTTTCTTGATGAACTTCCTGAATTCAAACGCACCGTATTGGAAGTAATGCGACAACCCATTGAAGAAAGAAAAGTAACCATCTCGAGAGCAAGAATCGCCATCGACTTCCCAACATCGTTCATGCTGATAGCCTCCATGAACCCCTGCCCTTGTGGATTCTACAACCACCCTGAAAAAAAATGCACCTGTCCACCAGGCGCAGTATTGAAATACCTCAATAAAATATCGGGGCCGTTACTCGACAGAATTGACTTACATGTAGAGGTAACACCCGTGGCCTATGCACAACTGGCTTCAACAAGCACAGCAGAGCCTTCATCAGAAATAAGAAATAGGGTAATTGCTGCAAGAAATTTACAGGCAGAACGATTTCAGCCCATGCCAGGCATTTATGCGAACGCACAAATGAATGCAAATGAATTGAAAAAAATGTGTCTGTTAAATGAAGAGGGACAAAGCCTGCTTAAAAAGGCTATGGAGCGGTTAAATCTATCTGCTAGAGCTTATGATAGAATTCTTAAAGTCTCAAGAACCATTGCAGACCTAGCATCGAGTGAAAAAATCATGACTGAACATATTGCCGAAGCCATTCAATACAGGAACCTTGATAGAGAAGGTTGGGGTGGTTAATTTTAATCTGTAATATTTTTTATGAAGAGTCAGGGTTTAGAGTTTAGGGTTTAGGGTTT
>CAMBGO010000136.1 GCA_945866165.1 Chitinophaga pinensis
TCTGATAATTTACATGGTCTTTCTCGCTCATAAAACTGACTACTCCAGTAATAGGGGGAAAAGCCGTTTTTCCATCCAATACATACATTACAGGGTATGATTGGATTGCGCCAGTTTGTTCGTTGTAGGAAGCAGGAACCTTGATCCAGATCGTTCTATCCTCAGCCATGATAGGTGAATGAAAATCTATACGAATGCCATTTTCTACTGGTGATGATTTAAACTGTTGTGCTACCGACATCAGTGGCAATAGCATTAAAATGAAAATTACTTTTTGCATATGTGCTTATATATTAAAAAGATTAAAAATAGGTTTATCCCATTAATTTATAGATTCAGAAAACATCAAATTAATTACTCAACTTATCAATTTCTTTCTCGAATTCTTGTTGTAGTTTCCAAGCGGGCATGCCAGCTGTTCCGTTACTCAACGATATGATCGTATACCCGTTTTGCAAATCACGTACTAAATTATTTTTAAACCCATTCCAACTACCAGAATGTGAAACTTTCTTCCCAGGTTCATTAATGATCCAACCAAAACCATAAACCATTTTGGGTTTTCCCTGAACAATAGCAGGTGTATAGGCCTCTTGTAAAATCTCTGGTTTGAGCACTTTGCCATTTCGCAATGCCTGATCCCATTTGAGAAGATCACCCACCGTTGAATAAATATTTCCATCACCAACAACTTCATCGAGCGAAGTAAGATCAAATGAATTCCATTTACCATGTTGGTATTTCATGCCATAAACCCTGCTCCTTGGTGAAGTAGGCATATTAACAGTTTGAATATAGGTCTGTCTAAGACCCAATGGTTGGGTTATTTTATTCTTAAACAATTCCGAATATGTCATACCACTAATGGATTCCAGTACAACAGACAGAACAGCATACCCGGTATTACAATAACTGAATTTTTCACCTGGCACTGAAACCAAGGCTGGTTTGTGCTGAGCAAGGAGAGCTAATAATTTATGATTGCCTATGGTATCATTTATGTTGAGGGTATCTTTTACCCAATCAAAATATTCTACCATACCATGTGTATGATTAAGCAAGTGTCTGATTGTAATATTCTTATATGGAAAGTCAGCAATATACTTACTAATATGATCATCAATTTTCAATTTACCTTCTTGCACAAAAATCAATATCATTGACGAGGTGAATGTTTTTGAAATTGAAGCAAGATTGAATGCAGATGCAGGTGTAAGTTTATTGCTGGTAGTACTGTCTGTGAATCCAACGCTTTTTTCATAAATCTTCACACCATTTTTAGCTAAGAGAATATTGCCATTGAATTCATGTATTTCATGAAGGCTATCAATTGATTTATCAAATTTTGAAATAAGCTCTTGCAAATTTTGTGCTTGCAGGAATACGGATAAAAAAATCGAACCAACAATGCACAAGAGTGATTTAATCATTTTGTTATAATTTTTCATAAACGTTGTTGCTTCAAATTAATGAAAAATAATTTCAAAAACGAATCTTTGAATGTTTGAATGCAATTGTGTTTAAAAAAATGATAACTTGATCAAACAATAAATTATATGAATAAGATTATTTGTTTATTCTTACTCTTGCTATCAAATTATGGATGGTCGCAAGAAAAATACCCTGAATTCTCTATTTTAATAAACAATGAATTATTCAATGCGAAAAATATTAATGATACAATTAACAAAAAGCTGTCTTATTCCATTCAGAAAAATGGCAATGCCTTTGATTTAATAGAACTAAAAAACATTTCATCCGATACTATTGAGATTTCCAATCTGCTTCCATACGGAATGCAAAACGACCATGTATTCATCACCGGCTTGGGAAACCATCCACTATCTAGAACACATCTTTTTATTCCAGGGAAAAAACCAATCAATGTCGTTTGTCCTGATAATGCGTGGGAACTTGGTTTCGCCTGCATTGAACAAGAAGGAAAACAAATTGCTTCCCTCACAAGAAGAATACCTGAATCAATAACAAAAGGAGTTCGTAAACGATTTGTAAGCATACTGTATCCTGGCGGTAGTGTAAAATACAAAAGATGGAGTCTTGAATATCATGGTGAATGGCAAGAAGGATTGAGGTTGGTATTTCAGCAACACAAACTATTTGATATAGATAATTTTGATAACTCATTGTTCGAACGAAAGGATCTTCAATGGATCAGGCATACTTATGTAATGCATTTGCTTCAGGCATGGGACCATAAATTATATGACTATAAATCGAATACATATCAGTTAAATAAATTCATTGAAAAAGGGAAGCGTTTATATGGTGGTGATGATGTAATAGGTATATGGCCCACCTGGCCTTCACTTGGGCTCGATCAACGCAATCAATTTGATCTTTTCCGTGACCTACCGGGTGGTCTGCCAGCAATAAAAAAACTTGCCTATGATTCAAGGGCGCTTGGAACCAAATTTTTCATTTGCTATAACCCCTGGGATGAAAGTACCCGGAGTGAAGGACATCTTGCAGGCTTGAGTGAACTCATTAAAGAAACTTCAGCCGATGGTGTTGTGCTTGATACCAGAGGGGCATCAAGCAAGGAGTTACAAGAAGCTGCTGACAAAGTGAGAACAGGTGTGGTTATGTATAGTGAGGGGATGGCGATCCCAAAAGACATGCCATCAATTGTGAGTGGAAGGGTTCATAATGCACTGTATTATGTGCCCATGCTGAACCTCAATAAATTCATCAAACCTGAATTCGCAATCTATCGTGTTGCTGAACTCTTCAAAGAACCAATTCAACGTGAATTTGCAACATCATTCTTTAATGGCTATGGAACTGAATTGAATATTTTTGCGCCAGGTATGCCTGATTGGGTTGATGATCAATATAAATACCTTGGAAAAACCTCTCGGATCTTAAGAGAAAATACAACAAGTTTTACTGAAGGAAAGATCACACCAATAATCTATACAGAACATGATAATATTTGGGTGAACCAATGGGATCTAAAAAATAAAACGATCTATACTATTTATAGTATCATTCCGCAGGGATTTAAAAAACCACTATTTAAAGTAACACCTAAAGAAAATTTTCATTTCGTAGATCTTTGGCATCACAAAAATCTTGAGCCTGTTAAATTGAATAATTCATTTCTAATTGAAGCAGAAACAAATTCTTTTCATGAAAAATACCTCGGCACAAACAATGAGGGTGAAGTGGATTGCATTGCACAACTTCCTCAGATCATTGAAGCAAATTTAGATGGAGATAGCATTCATTTTTCTGCAAATACTGGAACTGAAATAAGACTATGGAAAGGAATTCCAAGCTATGAAAAATCATCATTGAAATTCAAAGTTGGAAAATATGATCTAAGTATATACAAAACATTTGGACAGGCTGAAGGAAAATTTGTATTGCAGGCTTTTGAAAATGATATCCTACTTGATGAATACGTACTTTATCTCACACCTGGTAAAGCAAGAAGAATAAGTACAAATGAAAAAATAAGTACAATATCAAAAGATATAGTTGGCATGAAAAGAATTCCTGAAGGAGCATTCACGTTCAAAGAAAGTCATGGTGATGAATTCATCTCATATCCCATGCAGGATGTTGGAAAAATATTCAATATGCCTTCTTTTTTGATGGATGAATTTCCAGTAACGAATAAAGATTATTATCAATTCATGATTTCTAGTCTTTATAAACCTTCGGATACAGTGAATTTTTTAAAGCACTGGACAAACGGAAGGCCTTCAAAAGGAATTGAAAACAAACCTGTCGTTTACATATCATATGAGGATGCTCGTGCATATGCTAAATGGGCAAGAAAAAGATTGCCATCAGAAATTGAATGGCAATATGCTGCACAAACAAGTGCATTAAATGAATGGCCCTGGGAACAAAAAAAACCCGTAACCAGAAGAGAAGAAAATGTAAATGAAACATTGACAGTGGTCCACATTGAAGGTATTGATTCAAGTCACTGTAACCTGGGAAATGGCATTTTACATGATGTTGGAAGTTATCCAAATGGCAAAAATCCAAATGGATTACAAGATCTTGTTGGAACGGTATGGCAATTAACAAATGATGAATATATCAATGGAAGTTATCGTTATATCATCATGAAAGGAGGCTCTTATTTCAAGCCTTCAGGAAGTTGGTGGTATGTTCAAAGCGGACCGAGAGAACTACACCATCGACAATACCTGCTTCGCGTTTCACCCGGATTTGAAAGAAATGCGACAGTAGGGTTTAGGTGTGTGAGGTGAGACATAAGATGTGAGACATAAGATGTGAGACATCAGTCATAATTTATTCTATATAAATTTAAAATATCTATTAAGTCTTGTAACTTGCGTCTTACATTTCATGTCTCATGTCTTAAGTCTCACATCTTATGTCTTATATCTATTTAAAAAAACAAATGAAAACAATCATCAAAATTATTACTGCAGCTATTTTCCCTGTACTCATTATAAATGGCTGTAAGGAAGTTGAAAAAAATACAACAGACAATTGGGCGATGCTAGGATTTGTAAAATTGGATAGCATCAACCCATTCATGAAACCTGATTCAACACAAGTATTTGATTGTCCCATTTCAAAAAAACAGATACAATGGGAAGCGAGAAATGTACTGAATCCCTCAGCCATCGTTAAAGATGGAAAAGTATTTTTAATATACCGTGCACAAGATTCAGCAGGCACATCAAGAATTGGATTGGCAATTAGTGAAGACGGACTTCACTTCAAAAAAAATCCAAATCCGATTTTATACCCAGATGAGGACAGTTTAAAAAAATACGAATGGTATGGTGGCATTGAAGATCCACGTATTGTTGAAACAGAGGATGGCGAATACCTTCTCACCTATACATCTTATGATGGAAAAACAGCAAGACTTTGTTTTGCTTTTTCAAAAGACCTATTGCATTGGGAGAAAATGGGACCAGTTCTCAAATCAGATAAATACATCAACGCTTGGTCAAAATCAGGCGCCATCATTGTCGAGGAAAAAAACAACAAAATGGTTACAACTAAAATCAATGGCAAGTACTGGATGTATTTTGGTGATACAGATATTTTTCTTGCCAGCTCAGCAGATCTCAAACATTGGGAGGCATGTGAAAACGATGAAAGCAAAAAGTTAATTTCAGTATTGCATCCAAGAATGGGATACCATGATAGCAGGTTGGTGGAACCCGGACCCTTTGCACTAAAACAACAAGATGGAATTTTGCTGATTTACAATGGAAGCAATGCTGCAAATTATAACGACACCAGTCTTCCGAAATTTACATATAGTGCAGGACAAGCTCTCTTCAACTTAAATGAGCCGTATAAGTTAATTGCAAGAACAGAAAAGAATTTTATACATCCAGATAAACCATATGAGCAAGAAGGCGAAGTAAATCTTGTTTGCTTTGTTGAAGGGTTGGTTCACTACAAAGAAAAATGGTTCTTGTATTATGGAACGGCAGATTCGAGAATTGCGGTGGCGGTTAGATAGACGTCAAAAGTCATACGCCAGAAATCAGACATGAGACAAAAGATATAAGACATAAGAAATGAGACTTCAGACGTCAGAAAACAGACGTCAGGAGTCAGAAATCAGACATAAGATAACCGACAACTGATAACAGATAACCGACTCAACGGCAAACAATGAAAATAATAAGGCTCCTATTACTGATTCTAGCAATTACCACCAGTACAATCGTATCAGCCCAGGTAGGCATTGGCGTAAATTATGCTAACGCAGAACCTTCCGCCCAGCTGGAAGTAAGTTCCACCAACAAAGGATTCCTAGTTCCGAGGATGACGTCGTCACAGCGTGTGGCTATCGCTAATCCTGCGTCTGGACTGCTTGTGTACCAAACGGACGCCCCGATTGGTTTTTATTATTTTTCGCAAGGCAAGTGGAAGATTTTGGCAGAGCAGGACTTAACGCTAAAATTAAATACCTCTGATACAGCCACGATGTTGTTTGGATATACAAGGATACAAAGGATGTTGGATTCGCTCTTTGCTATTCAATCAAGGTTGAACCAGAAGTTGAGTATTGATGATACCGCTTCTATGTTATCTGGCTACACCAGTATAAGTAGGATGTTGGATTCGCTTTCATCTGTTCAGTTGAAATTGAATTTAAAATTAAATAGTAAAGACACAGCTAGTTTAAGTGTACGGATTGATCAAAAATTGAATTTTGCTGATACATCAGTTATGCTTAGTAACCGATTCGCGAGAGATACCGCTTCGCTTTCTTCAAGGATTGATAAGAAGTTGAATATTTCAGACACAGCAACAATGCTAAGTAATCGCTTTGCTAGAGATACTGTGAGTTTGAGTAACAGGATTGATGCATTGGCTGTAGAATTAGATACAACATCGCTTTCAAATCGTATTGATGAAAAGTTGAATATTGCAGATACGGCCTCAATGCTTGATAATCGTTTTGCAAGGGACACGGCCTCACTTTCAGCCAGGATCGATGAAAAGTTGAATATTGCCGACACAACAAACATGTTGTCTTCTTATTTAAGAAGTTCAGATACCTCAGCGATGCTGGATAATCGTTTTGCTAGAGACACAGCATCGCTTTCAAATCGTATTAATGAAAAGTTGAATATTGCAGATACGGCCTCAATGCTGGA